>NZ_JYDG01000108.1:0-20226 GCF_003263545.1 Rahnella sp. AN3-3W3 | reverse complement strand
CCTTCGCAGGGGGAGGAGCCGAAAGGTCAGAGGCTAAAAATTTCACCCACTTCGGCTTTCGCATACCATTCCAGCGTTTCTTTCACGCCTTCTTCGCCTTCCGGCGGGGTGCCTGGCAGATAATCTTGTTCCTGCACTGGCTGATACGCGCCGTGTTTCACTTCAAAAATCACGCCACCTTCGTCGAGGGATAACACGCTGTGCCAGGTGTTGGCCGGGATTTCAAGCAGGCGGGTTTCTGCGCCGAGCCACAGACGGTCGGTGACTTTGCCGCTGTTATCGTAAATCAGCACCAGAAAACGTCCGCGCAGGGCGGTCAGCATTTCCCAGGTATGCGGATGGCGATGGATGCGCACGTAAGTGCCCGGTTCCATCGCAATGGCCAGACGTTGCACGTCATCTTCCGGTGCCGGATGGATATTCAGATTCTGGCGCAGTCGCGGGGAGTGAGCGGCTTTGGTGATCAGATCACACAGCGTGTCCTGGTTTATTTGTTTAATCATTTCAGTCTCTGCCTGAGAAGTCTGGTAACGGAGAAATTCGGTGCCTGAGTGTAGCCAAAAAAACGATGAGACATAAGCCGCTAAAGGTTATCAACACCGCCTGAAATTTATGCATAAATGTTGCCAGAATAGATTTGTTCGCGGTTGACAGTCTTTTTATTACCGGCGTAACATGCGCGCACTATTATCAATGAGGAACTGCGCCTTGGACACACCCAGTAGATACTGGCTCAACAACCTGTTTTCCAGGTACCACTTCTAAGGCCCTCCTCATTGCTGATGGCCTTAGTGGTTGTCAGCGACCCCCGTTCTGTCGCTGTGAGTCAGATCTGAAGTTGGTCTGAATTACGCTGGTGACATTTTTCACTCCGTGATTTTCTGTGCTTCAACGCGTTGTCCACTTTCCGTAATTTTTGGGAGAACGGGCACATGCTGAGTGCTTTTAAATTAGAAAACAGCCGCTTATCCCGTTTAGAGCTGGACGAGTCAGACGATCTCAAAACTTCACTGTGGGTCGATCTGGTTGAGCCTGACGATCAGGAACGTGAGCGCGTTCAATGCGAATTAGGGCAAAGCCTTGCGACGCGTCCGGAACTGGACGACATCGAAGCCTCTGCGCGTTTCTTTGAAGACGAAGACGGTCTGCACATTCACTCCTTCTTTTATTACGAAGATGCCGATGATCATGCCGGTAACAGCACCGTCGCCTTTACCGTGCGCGAAGGCCGTTTGTACACCCTGCGTGAACGCGAGTTACCGGCGTTTCGTCTCTACCGTATGCGTGCCCGCAACCAGAAACTGGTCGATGGTAATGCGTATGAACTGCTGCTGGATTTGTTCGAAACCAAAATCGAACAGCTGGCGGACGAAATCGAAAACATCTACAGCGATCTGGAAAAACTCAGTCGTGTGATCATGGAAGGGCATCAGGGCGACGAATATGACGCGGCGCTTTCCACGCTGGCAGAACTGGAAGATATCGGATGGAAAGTCCGTTTATGTCTGATGGATACCCAGCGCGCGCTGAATTTCCTGGTGCGCAAAGCCCGTTTACCGGCAGGTCAGCTGGAGCAGGCGCGCGAGGTGTTACGCGATATCGAATCCCTGCTGCCGCACAACGAATCCCTGTTCCAGAAAGTGAACTTCCTGATGCAGGCGGCGATGGGCTTTATCAACATCGAACAGAACCGCATCATCAAGATTTTCTCGGTGGTTTCCGTGGTGTTCCTGCCGCCAACGCTGGTGGCATCCAGCTACGGGATGAACTTCGAATTCATGCCTGAGCTGAAATGGTCATTCGGTTATCCGGGCGCGATTGCACTGATGATCCTCGCCGGTCTGGCACCTTATTTGTACTTCAAACGCAAAAACTGGTTATAACCTGCGATGCTGATGGAAAGGATGGTTCCGTCGGGGCAGTGGTTTATCCTCGTCGTTTCCTCGCTGATTCTGGGCATTATTTTTCAAACCTTCCATGTGCCAGCCGCACTGTTACTGGGGCCGATGATTGTCGGCGTCATTATGGGGCTGCTGGGCGCCAGCGTACGTATTCACCCGCTGTTTTTCAAACTCTCTCAGGGCGTTTTGGGCTGCATGATTGCCCAAAGCCTGTCGCCGTCGATATTACCCCCGTTACTCAATGACTGGCCGCTGGTGCTGATGGTGCTGGTGGCGACGCTGCTGGCCAGCGGGCTTTCAGGCTGGCTGCTGGTACGTTTTAGCCAGTTACCCGGCCCGACCGGTGCGTGGGGTTCATCGCCGGGCGGTGCCAGTGCGATGGTGGCTATGGCCGGTGATTTCGGAGCTGACGTGCGTCTGGTGGCGTTTATGCAGTATCTGCGCGTGCTGTTTGTGGCCACCGCGGCCGCATTTGTGGCTCGCATGGCGATGGGCGACAGCGCGTCTCTGGCGGCGGCGGTGGTGTGGTTTCCGCCGCTGACGTGGCGTTTCTTTGCGACGCTATTTCTGGCGGTGGCCGGTGTCTGGCTGGGGCCGCGTCTGCGTATTCCTTCCGGCGCATTGCTGCTCCCGGCCATCGCCGGCGCGGTTTTGCATTCCACCGGTACCGTGGCCTTAGAAGTGCCGGAATGGCTGCTGGCGATGGCCTATACGCTGATTGGCTGGAGTGTCGGATTGCGCTTCACACGGCCGATTTTCAAACTGGCTTTGCGCACGCTGCCGCAGATGATTGCATCGATTATCGGGCTGATGCTGATTTGCGGCGGTATGGCGTGGGTGCTGACCAAACTGCTGGGCGTAGATATGCTGACGGCCTATCTGGCGACCAGCCCGGGCGGACTGGACACCGTGGCGATTATTGCGGCGGGCAGCCATGCGGATTTAGGATTTGTGATGGCGATGCAGACGTTGCGTCTGATCACCATCCTGGCAACCGGTCCGGCGATGGCGCGCTTTATATCACGCAGCGCTGTGCCCGCTTCTTCCTCGTCGTAAACGGCCCTGCGTATACAGCGCATCCGTGATAAAGCACAGCAGACCGACCCAGATAAAGCCGAAGGTGATGAGCTGTGATGTGTTAACAGTTTCACCGTAGAACACCACTGCCAGCAGGAACATCAGGGTCGGCCCCAGATACTGGAAAAAGCCCAGCGTTGAAAGCTTCAGGCGGGCGGCGGCGGCAGTGAAGAACAGCAACGGGATGGTGGTAATAATCCCGGCAGCCATCAGCAGCAAATCAAGCGACCACGGATTTGCGGCCAGGTTACTGGTCGGGCTGCTGGCGATAAAGAACAGGTAAATCCCGGCGACCGGCAGCAGCCATAGCGTTTCAATCAACATGCCGGTTTGCGAGTCCACACCGATTTTTTTACGCAGCAGGCCGTAAAAGGCAAACGTCAGTGACAGGCCGATGGCGATGACAGGCACCGAACCAAAAATCCACACCTGAATCAGTACTCCGGCGAAAGCCAGCGCGACGGCAAACCACTGCAAACTTCGGAATCTTTCCCGCAAAAACAGCATGCCGAGCACCACATTCACCAGCGGATTGATAAAGTAACCAAGGCTGGCTTCCAGAATGTGATCATGATTTATCGCCCAGATAAAAATCAGCCAGTTCCCACCGACAAGCAGGGCGGTAATCAGTAACATGCCGACTTTCTTCGGTTGTGCAAGTACCCGCCGGACATCGCCCCAGCTGCGGCTGACGGAGAGCAGCACTAACATAAAGAAGAATGACCAGATCACCCGGTGAGTCAGAATTTCGTCAGCAGGCACCTGTTTGATCAGCTTGAAGTACGCGGGCGCGACTCCCCAGATCAGATAGGCAATAAAGGCAAAAATAACACCTTGCCGGGTACGATGTGCGTCCATGTGGTACCTGAAAAAGAGTAGGGAAAGAAGCGGAGTTTACCTGATTTCAGCCGACCATATAGGTCGCCGTGGTCGTGGCGATGTGAACGCCGGTATCGCTGTGCAAATCCACGCGCGCAACGGACACTTTATTGCCGGCGCGGACCAGTCTTGCCGAGGCAATAAAGTAGTCGCCACGGCCCGGACGCAGATAATCAACGCGCAAATCAATGGTGCCCATTTTGGATAACCGCTGGCGCATTTCTGCTTCCAGCAACGGATGATCCGGCTTGTCACGGCGGATCAGTGAACTGGTCACACAAACCAGACCGGCGGCGACATCCAGCACCGCCGCAATCACGCCGCCGTGCAGGATTTTTTGTGCGGCATTGCCCACCAGTTTGGTCTGGTTGGTAAATTTTAACTCTGCGTAGTCGCAGTCGAGACGTTTCAGCTCGAGGCCCAGTTCGCGGTTAAACGGCATATCGTAAACGAAAATATTGCCGATCAGTTGCAGGGCGGCCTCGTGGCTGAGAGATGAAGCAGACATGAATAAATTCCTGACGAAAACGAGTGGATCGTATGTTCGCCGAAAAAGTTAACGAAGTGTTGATTTTAGGTGCGGGCAGGATGGATTTCTACCGGGCGAAGGATAAATGTATTCAGTACTCATGTAGAAATGTATTTGTGTGTAAAATGCCCTGCTTTGAGATTTCCGGATTGTAGTCTGCGCATTGCCGGCCGGGCGGAAGGCTGATTATCAAAAAATAATGAATCAATAACTTTAGGGTGAGGGTAAGGAATAATGCGTAAAAATTGGGCTGTCGGTGCCACGCTGTTGGCGTTGCCATTGTTGGGCTATGCAGAGGAAGCCACGGTACAGGAAGTACATGATAAACCTGCTGTGCGCGGAAGCATTATTGCAAATATGCTGCAAGAGCATGACAACCCGTTCACGTTATATCCTTATGAACCCAACTTTCTGATTTACACCGATACCAGCAATATCAACAAGAAAGCGATTGAGTCTTACGACTGGGCAGATAAAGCACGTCACGATGAAGTCGAGTTCCAGCTCAGCCTGGCATTCCCTCTGTGGCGCGGTATTGCGGGTGATAACTCCGTGCTGGGCGCATCCTACACGCAAAAATCATTCTGGCAGCTTTCTAACAGCGGGCAGTCTTCACCTTTCCGTGAGACCAACTACGAGCCACAGCTTTTCCTGGCCTGGGCAACGGATTACGATTTCCTCGGCTGGACATTGCGTGAAGCAGAATATGGTGTCAGTCACCAGTCTAACGGTCGCTCCGACCCGACGTCCCGCAGCTGGAACCGTGTGTATGCCCGTTTCATGGCGCAGCACGGCAACTGGCAGGTTGATCTGAAACCCTGGTATCGCATTCCTGAAAGCGATGAAGACGACGACAACCCGGACATCGCCAAGTACATGGGCTATTACCGCCTGAAAGTTGGCTATGCGTGGGGCGACAGCGTGTTCAGCGTCGAAAGCCGTTACAACTGGAATACCGGTTACGGCGGCGCGACGACCGGCTGGAGCTACCCGATTTCCAAACAAGTTCGCTTCTATACTCAGGTATTCAGTGGTTACGGCGAGTCATTGATCGACTATAACCATAAGCAGACCCGTATCGGCGTCGGTATTATGCTTAACGACATTATGTAATCCCCGCCATATTTCTGGTTGCAGTTGCGTTGGCTGCATCGCGGATTATTTAGGGTATATTATGTCGGTGCAGTACAGCCCCGGCGGCTTTAGGGCTCAGCCGGGTGGTTTGAACAGTTGGGGAATTGAGTGTCTACGGCGGCAGTGATAAACAAAGAAGAGCTGGCTCATCAGGTATTACGCGATACCTTCGGTTATCAGCAATTCAGACCAGGCCAGCAAACTATCATCAACACCGCCATTTCTGGCCGGGATTGTCTGGTAGTGATGCCAACAGGCGGCGGTAAATCGCTGTGCTATCAAATCCCCGCTCTGGTGATGGACGGCCTGACGCTGGTGGTTTCGCCGCTCATTTCCCTGATGAAAGATCAGGTCGATCAGCTGATGGCCGCAGGCGTTGAAGCCGGTTGCCTGAACTCGACGCAAACCCGTGAGCAACAGCTGGAAGTCATGGCCGGTTGCCGCGCGGGACGTATCAAAATGCTGTATATCGCGCCGGAACGCCTGATGATGGGCGATTTCCTGGAACAGCTGCAACAGTGGAATCCGGCGATGCTGGCTGTCGATGAAGCCCACTGTATTTCCCAATGGGGCCACGATTTCCGTCCGGAATATCGCGCCCTTGGCCAGCTGAAACTGCGTTATCCGCAACTGCCGGTGATCGCCCTGACCGCGACCGCCGATGAAGCCACACGTAACGATATCGTCCGCCTGCTGGAACTGAATGACCCGCTGATTCAGGTCAGCAGTTTTGACCGTCCAAATATCCGTTACACACTGGTGGAAAAATTTAAGCCGCTCGATCAGCTGATTCGCTTTGTGCAGGATCAGCGCGGCAAAAGCGGCATCATTTACTGTAACAGCCGTGCCAAAGTTGAAGACACTGCAGCGCGATTGCAAAGTCGCGGGCTGAGCGTTGGCGCGTATCATGCCGGACTGGATAACGAAACCCGTGCCCGCGTGCAGGAAGGTTTTCAGCGTGACGACCTGCAAATTGTGGTTGCCACCGTCGCCTTCGGTATGGGCATCAACAAGCCTAACGTGCGTTTTGTGGTGCACTTTGATATTCCGCGCACCATTGAATCTTATTATCAGGAAACGGGGCGTGCCGGACGTGACGGCCTGCCAGCGGAAGCGGTATTGCTTTACGATCCGGCCGATATGGCCTGGTTGCGCCGCTGTCTGGAAGAGAAACCGGCTGGCGCGCAGCAGGATGTTGAACGCCACAAACTGAATGCCATGAACGCATTCGCGGAGGCGCAAACCTGTCGACGTCTGGTGCTGCTCAATTACTTTGGCGAAGGTAAACAGAACGCCTGCGGTAACTGCGACGTGTGCCTGGATCCGCCAAAACGCTACGACGGCTTGCTGGACGCGCAGAAAGCGCTGTCCGTTATCGCACGCGTCGGGCAACGTTTTGGTCTGGGTTATGTGGTCGAAGTATTGCGCGGCTCGAACAATCAGCGTATCCGTGAATACGGCCACGAGAAGTTGTCGGTTTACGGTATCGGCAAAGAACACAGTAACGAGCACTGGACCAGTGTGGTGCGCCAGCTGATTCACCTCGGGCTGGTGATGCAAAACATCGCCATGCACTCTGCGTTACAGCTGACCGAATCTGCGCGTCCGGTGCTGCGTGGTGAAATCCCGCTGCAACTTGCGGTGCCGCGAATTCAGACGCTGAAAATTAAAAGCAGTGCCAGTCAGAAAACCTACGGTGGAAATTACGACCGTAAGCTGTTTGCTAAATTGCGTAAACTGCGTAAGTCACTGGCGGATGATAATAATGTGCCGCCATACGTGGTATTTAACGACACGACGCTGCTGGAAATGGCTGAACATCTGCCGGTCAGCGCGAGTGATTTACTCGACATCACCGGTGTCGGTCAGCGTAAGCTGGAGAAATTCGGTCGGCCATTTATGGCGATGATCCGCGATCACATCGATAACGGCGACGAGTAAGAATTCTGTTTCCTACACATAACACAGAGAGTTAATCATGCTGATGCTATTCCTGACGGTTGCGATGGTTCATCTGATCGCGCTGATGAGTCCGGGACCGGACTTCTTCTTTGTCTCACAAACCGCCGCCAGCCGGTCGCGTAAAGAAGCCATGATGGGTGTGATTGGCATTACGCTGGGCGTGCTGGTGTGGGCCGCCGTTGCGCTGATGGGGTTGCATCTTATTCTGCAAAAAATGGCCTGGTTGCATCAGATCATCACCGTCGGCGGCGGATTGTATCTGTGCTGGATGGGCTGGCAACTGCTGAAATCTGCACGTGCTAAGAAACAAAACGGCGATGATACACCGGTGGCTCTGCCTGCCCGCGGCCGCACGTTTATGCGCGGACTGCTGACCAATCTTTCTAACCCGAAAGCCGTCATTTACTTCGGCAGCGTGTTCTCGATGTTTGTTAGCGACAGCGTCAGCGGCGGCGAGCGTCTGGGCATATTCCTGCTGATCGTCGTGGAAACCCTGGCCTGGTTCTCATTAGTGGCACTGGTCTTTGCCCTGCCTAAAATGCGTCGCGGGTATCAGCGTCTGGCGAAATGGATTGATGGCGTGGCGGGTGTGGTGTTTGCAGGCTTTGGTGTTGCCTTAATCATCAACCGCTGAGCAAATTAGCCGGTTAATAAAAAAGGGTTCGGTTGATGCCGGACCCTTTTTGCATTCTGAGAAATCAAACCTTCCGCGCACTGGCCAGCAACACACCCACCAGCATAAACAGTGAGCCGAAAATGCGGTTCAGCAACTGCATTTGTTTCGGTGCTTTCACCCAACCGGCGATGCGGGTGGCCAGCGTGGCGTAGCCGATCATCACAATGATATCGACAACCACCGTGGTGACACCCAGTACCACGTATTGTGCAGCCTGAGGTTGGTGAGCAATGATAAACTGCGGGAATAATGCGGCGAGAAACACAATGCTTTTTGGATTGGTCAGGTTCACCAGAATGGCGCGTTTGAACAAACGGCGTCGCGGCATACTGCTGGCGAGCGCGTTCAGGTCAATCGCACCAGCGGAGCGCCACTGGCAAATACCCAGCCAGATCAGGTAGGCGGCGCCAAACCATTTGAGAAACTCAAAGGCCAGCAGCGATGATGAAATCAGCGCGCCCAGCCCGATACCGACCAGCACGATGTGGATCGCTAAACCGAGCTGTAATCCGGCAATTGAGGCCACAGCACCACGATAGCCGTGGCTGATGCCGGTGCTCATGGTGTTAATCGCGCCGGAACCGGGTGATAAACTTAAAATAGAAGTGGTGAGCAGGTAGGTTAACCACCAGTCCAGTGTCATTGCGAGACTCCCTGAGTACGTTTTAGGTTGTTTTATGGCACAATACGCCATTGTCTATAATTGCGCTATAGCTCACAAATAACACTTTCATCCTCCCTGTTTGACGACTTTGGATCATTGAATGCCTGCGAATTATGCGAAGTGGTTAACACGTGAGAAGGAGTTTGCAGCCTTTGCGACCGGGCCTTTGCTGGATTTCTGGCGGACACGCGAAGAAGGCGAGTTTAGCGGCGTTGATGATGTTCCTGTCCGTTATGTCCGGTTTTGTTCGCCTGCTCACGATAAAGTCATCGTTGTGTCACCGGGTCGTATAGAAAGCTACGTAAAATATCCCGAAGTGGCCTACGATTTATTCCATTGCGGCTACGATGTCATGATTGTCGATCACCGTGGTCAGGGACGTTCCGGGCGTATGCTCGACGATCCGCATTGCGGTCACGTGAAGCACTTTGACGATTATGTCGAAGATTTCGACCGCTTTTATCAGCTGGAGGTTGCGCCGCGTCAGTACCAGAAAAAGTTTGCGCTGGCACACTCCATGGGCGGGGCAATTCTGGCGTTGTATCTGGCGAAAAATCCGCAGAATTTTGATGCAGCGGCATTACTGGCGCCGATGACCGGTATTTATTTGCCGATGCCGGGTTGGTTATCGCGCCGTATCCTTAACTGGGCGGAAAATCGTCCGGTTCGTCGTGATGGCTATGCGCTGGGTACCGGCCATTGGCGGCCGCTGCCGTTTGTAGTCAACCAGCTGACGCACAGCCGCGCGCGTTATCGCCGCAATTTGCGGTTTTACGCAGATTATCCTGAGTTGCAGGTCGGCGGACCTACCTATCACTGGGTGCGTGAAGGGATTGAGGCGGGGATGCATATCCTGAAAGAAGCCGAAAAAATCACCACTCCTGTTCTGTTATTGCAGGCGAGCGAAGATCGTGTGGTGGATAACCGGTCCCATCTTGCTTTTTGTCAGGCCATGGCCGTTGCGGGGCACCCTTGTGAAGGGGAAAAACCGCTGGTCATCGAAGGCGCGCGCCATGAGATCCTGTTTGAACGGGACGACCTGAGGGCACAGGCGCTGGACGCTATCATGCGCTTTTTTGCGCGACAGCTTTAATCCGCGGTTCGCCGCGCACAACTCCATCAGAGGTTAGAACCTAACGCTATGTACCATGTTGTTGCTTCCGATTTAGATGGCACGCTGCTATCACCTGATCATACCCTGAGCCCGTTCGCCAAAGAGACGCTGAAACTGCTGACTCAGCGCGACGTGCATTTCGTTTTCGCCACCGGACGCCACCATATCGACGTGGCGCAGATGCGCGACAATCTGGAAATCAGTGCGTACATGATCACCTCCAACGGTGCGCGCGTGCATAATACCGACGGCGACCTGATTTTCTCGCATAATCTGGATGAAGACATCGCCAGAGACCTGTTCGGCATCATGCATAACAACCCGGATATTCTGACCAACGTTTATCGTAATGATGACTGGTACATGAACCGTGACCGCGCCGATCAGGATGATTTCTTCCGTGAATCCGTTTTCAAATACAAACTGTATGAGCCGGGTTTGCTGGAAACCGACGGCATCTGCAAAGTGTATTTCACCTGTGAAGACCACGAAAAACTGCTGCCACTGGAAGAAGCGATCAATGCGCGCTGGGGCGATCGTGTGAACGTCAGCTTCTCACTGCCGGTATGTCTGGAAGTCATGGCAGGCGGCGTGTCAAAAGGTCATGCGCTGGAATATGTTTCCAAGCTGATGGGTTATTCGCTGAAAGATTGTATCGCCTTTGGTGATGGCCTGAATGACCTGGAAATGCTGAGCATGGCCGGTAAAGGTTGTCTGATGAGCGGTTCACTGCCACGTCTGAAAGCTGCCATGCCGGATGCAGAAATCATCGGATCCAACGCCGACGATGCCGTGCCGCATTACCTGCGTAAGATGTATCTGGCTGAAGAAAGCTAATCGGTTTTAAAGCTAAGTCGTAAAACCAAAGCAGGGTATTCACTCTGCTTTGGTGGTTCCCGCCTCTGATCCTGCCTAATCTGCACTTACTGAAATGCCCAGATGTTGCCACAAATCCGCCAGCGGCATTGTCGCCAGCGCAATACACTCATCGGCGGCCCCGTAGTAAATTTTCAGCGTGTCCTTTTCAAGTAGCGCGCCGCAGGTAAAGACTACGTTGCCAAAGAATCCTTCTCTCTCGTAAATCGCTTCCGGTTGTAACAGCGGCGCTGAGGATTTGGCGATAATTTTCAATGGATTATGTAAATCGAGCAGCATGGCACCGAGGCAATAGCGCTGATCTTTATCCACGCCGTGATAAATCTGTAACCAGCCACGTACCGTTTTCATCAGCGGGGCGCCACCGCCCAGTTTCAGCGCATCCCAGTCGCCGGACGCGCTGCCGAGTAAATGGCGATGATTGCCCCAGTGCAGCATGTCCGGGGATTCACAGATCCAGATCTCCGGCTTACCAAAATGTTTGGGCGAAGGGCGGGTCAGCGCCTGATATTTACCGTTAATTTTTTCCGGGAAGAAACACACGTCGCGGTTATCGGGGCAGAAAATTACGCCTTGTTTTCCCACAGTAATAAAATCGGTGGTGGTCGCCAGTGCGGTAGAAATGCCATACGGCGAAATGGCTGAGTAGTTAATGTAGTAAACGCCGTCTATCAGCGTAATTCGCGGATCTTCGCAGCCGAATTGCTCATATTGCGTATCGGCGGTTAAAAAAGGCTGAGCATCGACAGTGAAATCTTCACCATTCTGACTTCTCGCTAACCGCAGATGCGACATGGAGGTCAGCCAGATAACCGAAGGATCGGCTTTCAGTGCAATCATTCTGGGGTCACTGAAGTCATAAGCCGGGTCGTCCCGTTGAAAACGTTTAGTGCCCGGATGCCAGGTATTTTGCAGGTTCACCAGAAGCGGTACTTCCAGACAATTGGCGTCCGTTGAGACCACGCTTTCCGCAACACGAAGCAGCAGCAGGGTTTCACCCTGATACGAACATACGCCTGCATTAAATACACAATCGACCTTCCAGCCGGGCTGGGAAGGGATGATATCGGCAGGTGTTAACAGCGGATTTTTATCACTTCTGAGCATTTTCATGGTTTACCTTTTTGATAAGAATTTGGTTTTTTTCCAGCAGCGGTTCATCCGTGCCGAACAAGACGGGATTGCCATCGCCATAACCTACGTTGACGACCGTCGCGCCGAAATTGATCATCACTTCGAGACATTCCCCTTTCAGAAAGCGGCGGAATATCAGGCATTGTTTAAACAGCGTGAGGTACTCATAACGACCACGCTGAAGCGCCGGATGGGTATTTCTCAGCGCAATCAGTTGTTTATACGCGCCAAAAATTGAATGTGAGCACTTACTCTCGGCCTCGACGTTTATTTGCCCTTCGCTGTTAATGGCTGGCGTCCAGGGAACGGGTAAGCGGGAGGCATCACGGCAGAAAGGCAATGCGTAAGTAAGTGCTTGCTCTTCATCCATACCTTGTGAAATTGCGGTGTGATATTGAGTAATGCCCTGAATATCCCGCATTTGCTGCAAATTCTGCGGGACAAAATCCGTCATGCCGATTTCCTCACCCTGAAAGATGAAAGGCAAACCACGGGCGGTCATTTGCAGGGCGAAAACGGCCACCGCACGGGGAACATCCCGGGAGGATTCACCGAAGCGACTGATCATGCGTGACATATCGTGGCTGGAAAAAAACAGCGTCGGTAAGCCGGGCAGCGTGGCTTCCATAGCCTGCATTTCGGCGAAGATCGCGGTGATATCGAAGTGTTTCTGGCTGCCAAGGTTGAAATTGAAAACCACGTCCAGCAGCTCCGCACCCTGATAAGGCGCCATCACCGGCAATACTTCACTGCCCACTTCGCCAATCAGCAGGAATTCTCCTTGCGTACGGATATGGCGGCACAGGCGCTTCACTACATCGAGCACTCCGGGCTGATTGATATCTTTTTCATGAGGTGGTTCTGCGCCCGGTTCGGCCGGCGGGTGATCTTCCCCGATACCCTCGGTGGTCAGAAAATTAATCACGTCAAAACGGAAACCGTCGACGCCGCGGGCTATCCAGAAATCGAAGATTTTTTTGATCTCACGCTCAACGGCAGGATGAGACCAGTTCAGGCAAACCTGCTGAGGCGAGAATTTATGGTAGTAACTGGCCGTTCCGCCGGGCTCCTGTGTCCAGGCGGAACCGCCGAAGAAAGAGGTCCAGTTATTAGTTTGCTCACGAAAGAAAAAGAAGTCGCGGAAAGGGCTGTCAGGCTGGCTGAGCGCCGCCTGAAACCAGGGGTGCTGATCTGACACGTGGTTAATTACCACGTCGATCACCAGCAAAATGTCGCGCTGATGACAGGCTGCAATCAGTTCATCAAAAAGCGCTAACGTGCCAAAACGCGGATCTACAGCGCAGTGGTCGCTGATGTCATAGCCATTATCCACCAGCGGAGACGGGTAAAAAGGCGTCACCCAGATACCGCCAATGCCCAGCTCAGCCAGATAATCCAGCTTAGAAATCAGACCTTGAAAATCGCCCAGTCCGTCCGTATTACCGTCGCAGAAAGACGGCAAATACACCTGATAAAATACCCGTTCCTGCGCTGTTTTCAGGTTATTCATCATTCATGCCTGTTATTTAAGTGAAAGCGACATTCCTTCCAGGAAATGTTTCCTGAAGAGGATAAACAAAACGACGATCGGCAAAGTTTGTACCACCGACCCCGCCAGAATCGGGCCGACATACACGCTGTACGATTTACTGAACGTCGCCAGCAGAACGGAAAGCGGCATTTTGTTAGCGTCCTGCATCACAATCAGCGGCCAGAGGAAATTGTCCCAGGCGCTGGTGAAGGTAAATATCGCGACGATAGCCAGAATGGATTTATTGAGAGGCAACATGACATGGAACAGAATTTTGATAAGACCGGCGTGATCTAATCGCGCGGCATGAATATAGTCATTGGGCGTGCCTTTAAAACTCTGGGAAATCATAAAAATACCCCAGCCATTCATGACAAACGGTAAAATAAGCGCGCCATACGAATTAAGCATGCCGAGTTCCCGCATAAGCACAAAATGCGGAATAATAAACATGAATGCCGGGAAAACCATTTGCAGGATCAGCAGGTTTTTAAAAATATCCCGACCTTTGAATTCCATTTTTGCCAGCGCATAACCTATTAAACAGGAACTCAGCGTGACGCACACTGTAATGGTTAATGTAATGAATATGGAATTAAACAACGTGCGAAGAAAGGGTTTTTCCGCTTTGCCGCTGCCGTCGAACAGGAAAGTATAATTATCGAATGACAGCGGGCCGGAAAAGAACGAAGTGGTATAAATATCAGCGGTATTTTTTAAAGAACCGATTAGCATCCACAAATATGGATATAACCAGGTGATGGCCAGCACAAACATCAGCAGGTGGATCACCACGGAACTGAGTGTTCTTTTCAGCGAATATTTTTGTACAGGGGAGGCTGTCGGCATCTGTGCAGTTTTAGTTTTCATCATACGATCTCGATTTTATTTTCCAGACACCGGCGCAATATCCAGATCAGTGAGAAGCTGAATACGGCGACAATAATCGACATGGTGGCGGCCCAGCTTGGCTGCATCTGCCGGAAAGCGGCTTCATACATCACTACCATTGGCGTGGTGGTGCTTTGCAGCGGACCGCCGCCGGTGATGAGATAGGGTTCGGTGAAAATACTGAACGCGACTGTGATCGCCAGAACCAGCACCATGACGATCTGCGCATTCATCAGGGGTAATGTGATATGCCATATTTTTCCGGGGCCGCTGGTTTTATCGAGGTCCGCCGCATCGTAGATATCTTTCGGAATCGTAATCAGCCCGGAATAAAAAATCAGGCCGTAGTAGCCGACAAATTTCCACGTGATAATAAGAGCAACAGATAACATGGCAAAATCCGGATGGGTAAACCACGGAACATTAATGCCCAATGTGCTCATCAGAAAGGTATTGATGGGGCCTGTTTCACTCAACAGTTTGGAAAATACAATAGAATACGCCACGCCGGATGAAACATTGGCGAGCAGGAAACTCAGGGCAACAAAAGCTTTGCCATATTTTAGTTTCCTTAAACCGAAGGCGAATAATAATGAAGACACCAAAACAATCGGCAGATAGTAAGCCAGAAATTTAAATACGTTATACATTGCTGTCCAGAACAAAGGATTCTGCATGACGGCAATAATATTCTTCACACCATTAAAAGAGGGCGTGCCAATAAATTTCCAGTCAGTAAAGCTCAGTACCGCTAACCAGATAAAAGGATAAAGCCAGAATACCAGAGAATATCCGAGGTAAGTGGAGGCCAGAAGGCCCCCTGTGGTGGACTCTTTCAGTTTAATCATCGCTTTATTGTTCCAGTATTCTGTCGATCTCTTGCGAAGACTGGTGCAGCGCGTCCGGCACTGCGTTGTTTTCAAACATCAGTTTTTCAATCATTTGGGTCATCGTCCGCTGGACTTCGACCGTTTTCGTGACGGCGGCAGGCGGCACGGCTTTCGGGACGTAGGAGACGATGTCATTTACCAGCGGATGCTGTTGCAGGTAGTCGCTGAACACCGGATTACTTTGCAAATCTTCCCTTGCCGGAGGCATACCTGTCAGTTCCAGCCAGCGCAGATCGTGTTTCGGGTCGCTGTATACCCATTGAATAAATTTCCAGGCGTCGCTCTGCACTTTCGAGGTACTGAACATCACGATCCCTTTGCTGTCGGCCATGGTATTTGCACCCGGCGCGCCAGACTGAGTCGGCATTGGGCCGATACGGATATCTTTCAGTACTTCAGGGAATTGTTTCTGATAACGTTCGATATCCCAGGGGCCGCGCATGGCTCCCAGTACCATTCCCGCCGCCAGGGGATCGTCTGCGGTTGTGAAATCGTAGCTGGTCCACTTATTGGCAAACATTTTCGCCATGAAATTCAGTGCTTCCAGACCGGATTCATTATCGAAAGCCGATTCTTTATCCTGAATATACGGGCGGCCATCCGCGGCGGCGTAATAGAGCGGAATAAAGTCGAACCAGCGATCCCACCAGTTTTTACCGCTGGTCAGTTGCAGGCTATAACCCTTCTGAGTGAGCGCGATACGTTCTGAAAGCGTGTAAATTTCGTCATAAGAGGTCGGGACGTGGTCAAAACCCTGAGCTGCCAGCAGATCACTGCGCCACCAGTAGAGAACCGGGCTGATGTAAATGGGGATGACTGTCTGCTGTCCGTCGAACTGCCAGTTTGAAATCGTTTTTCCCATATGACGGGTTTCTGTCAGTGTCTGAAAACCGGGCATTTTGGAATAATCACTGAGCTGTTTAAGTTCGGATAACTGCTTAGCAAAGCCGATAAAAATATTGGTCGAAATGTCTGGCTCTGTACCCGACGCCAGCGCATTCATGATGGCTTCTTCAGAACTTCCTGCCGCCGGTATTGAGGTGAATTCTACTTTCCGGTTGGTAGGGTTGCTGTTCCATTCTTTAACGATTTCACCCCAATACACTTCCTGCGTAATATTCGGCGCGACCCACATTTTAATGCTGGTTTGGTCTTTTTCATCAGGGCCACAGCCCGAAAGAAATAACGTGATACCCGCAATAGCAGCCAGTTTCATTATTTTCATGCTGTTTCCTGTTTCTATTAGGTTATGAGTCATAATGCGAAATTATATTTCATGATTATTCATATTATTATTTTATGAATTAACGTCTATTTAAACGCTAGCATGGACAATCATTGAATAAACGTTATTACAGTCACATAAATGATTTTGTTTAACGTTAAACTTTATTTTTATAATCGTTGCAATAGCCTGTTGGCTGTGAGTATATGTGGGCTAATTTATTGCATTTCAGAGGCAGGACTTCCTTTATTCACCGCATTCAGGAGTGTGTAAGCTGAGTAAGATAACGTTAAAGTCAATTGCCCGCGAATTAGGCGTGACGCACACCACGGTGTCGAATGCATTTAATAATCCGGGCAAACTGTCAGAATCATTAAGAAAACGAATAATCGATTATGCGCATTCCGTTAATTTCTTCGGGCCTGACAATCTTGGTCGGGCATTGCGTACCGGGAAATCGGATGCCATCGGGATTATTTTTAATGACACGCTCAGTTATGTGTTTACAGACAGTCATGACGTGCAGCTTATGCAAGGCATCGCCGGTGAATGTGACCGAAAAGGAGTCAGCATTATCCTGATCCCGTTGCATAACGGGCAGGGCGCGCGGGCCAGTGTCATCAATACGGCTGTAGATGGCTATATCCTTAATGCGACACACAATAATGATCAGATCATCGCCAAAGCGTTGTCCAAAAATCTGCCCGTGGTGACTACGGATTTTAAAATTCCCTCGCACAGCAGCGTATCCATTGATAATGACAGGGCGATGAGGGAAATCTGTCTGCACCTGCTGGAAAAAGGGCACCGTGAATTTGGGATTATCTCATTCCCTTCTCTTCAGGGACGAAAGGGAGTGATGCCATTGAGTCAGAGTATTTCCGGTGATAATCAAGTGATGATTACCCGTGTGAATGCCTGCGTGGCAACTTTCCGGGAATGGAATATTGATCTGAATAAATGCTTTCTTTGCGAAACGAACCATCATGAAACATTTGGCGAAATAGCTGCCAGGGAATTACTGATAAGTAATCCCGATATCACCGCGTTTATTTGCCTGTCCGACCGCTTCGCGCAGGGTGCCATTAATTATTGCCGTAAAAGCGGGCTATCTGTTCCGGGAAATATCGCCGTTACTGGTTTTGATAATATTCCCCGGCCAGTGAATGAGATCGGGCTCACGACTATCTCGCAGGACCCGGTTAAAAAAGGTGAAATAGCCGCAGCCCTGTTGCTGGAAGGTAAAACCAATATTCACCACGACCTGGAGTTTAGGTTAATTATACGTGGTTCTACCTGATATCTGGCGGGGCCATCAGGACGCAATGACCGATATTGGCGGAATACTGCTCGCCTTTGCCGGGGCGTAACCGCGCATCATTTTGTTTCAAAGGACAACGCTATGTCAGGCTTAACGCTAAAACACGTCAAAAAATACTATGGCAAAACAGCCGTGATCCCCGATTTAACTCTGGAGATCCGTTCCGGTGAGTTTCTGGTTCTGGTAGGGCCGTCGGGCTGTGGTAAATCAACATTGCTGCGCATGATTGCCGGGCTGGATGGGCTGAGCGACGGGACCATCCACATTGAGGACACTGACGTGACGGAGTTGCCCGCCGGAAAGCGCGGTCTGTCGATGGTATTTCAATCCTACGCGCTTTATCCGCACATGACCGTCAGGCAGAATCTGGCGTTTGGTCTGAAGAATATCCGAACGCCACCTGCTGAAATTGCCCGACGCATCAGCGAAGCGGCTCTGATCCTGCGGCTGGACGAGATGCTCGACCGGTTGCCGCAAAATCTTTCCGGCGGGCAGCGTCAGCGCGTCGCCATCGGTCGCTCTATCGTTCAGCAGCCGAAAGTATTTTTGTTTGACGAGCCGCTGTCGAATCTTGATGCCGCGCTGCGCGTTCAGATGCGTCAGGAAATCAGTCAGCTTCACGCCCGACTGAAAAACACCATGATTTACGTGACCCACGATCAGGTCGAAGCCATGACGCTGGCGGACCGGATTGTGGTGCTTAATCAGGGTAATATTGAGCAGATTGGTTCGCCGGTTGAACTCTACAACTGTCCGGCCAGTTTGTTTGTTGCCGGATTTATCGGTACGCCGAAAATCAATGTGATCCCCGCACAGGTGACGGGCCGCCAGTTGTGTATTGACGGGCAGCCGATGTTTTCGCTGGGCAATAAATTCCCCGCGGCGCAGGATGGACAAACCGTGTCGCTGGCGATCCGCCCTGAGCTGTTGCGCCTGAATGAAGCGACGGAACACGCATTTGACGTTTTAGTCGATTTCACTGAATTACAGGGCGATTCCACGCTGGTATACGCGTGTTTCGGCGAGCACATCCTGAAAATGAAATCGTCAAAACAGCTCTCTTTTGCTAAAAACACGCCGCTCAGTTTTGGATTTAATGCCGCCAGTATTTTACTGTTTGATGCAGCGGGCAGACGGATCCCTTCTGAAGCTGTGTAAAACAAAAAAGGCACCTTTCGGTGCCTTTCGACGAACATCAAAACCAATCAGGCATTTTTTCTCAGTTGCGCTTTGTGTTTGTTCTCGCTGAGCATGGTCAGTAAAAGCAACACAACGGCCAGCACACAACCGGCAATCATCACGATAAACCCGCCGTCCCAGCCAAAGTAATCCACGGTATAGCCGACAATGGCGCTGGCCGCGACCGAGCCGCCCAGATAACCAAACAGCCCGGTAAAACCTGCCGCGGTTCCGGCCGCTTTTTTCGGTGCCAGTTCCAGCGCATGTAAACCAATCAACATCACAGGCCCGTAAATCAGGAAGCCGATGGTGATCATACAGGCCATATCAATGCCCGGATTGCCGACCGGATTCAGCCAGTAAACGACGGTTGCGATAGTCACCAGCACCATGAAGAACACGCCGGTCGCGCCGCGGTTGCCTTTAAACACTTTGTCCGACATCCAGCCGCACAGCAGCGTGCCGGGGATCCCTGCGTATTCATAAAGGAAATATGCCCACGAGGATTTATCCAGCGCAAAATGCTTCACTTCTTTCAGGTAAGTCGGTGACCAGTCCAGGATCCCGTAGCGCAGCAGATAAACAAAAACGTTAGCCAGCGCGATATACCACAGCAATTTGTTCGGCAAAATGTACTGCATGAAAATCTGTTTCGCCGTCAGTTCCTGCTCGGCAGACTCTTTCACATAGTCCGGCGGATAATCGTTTTTGTATTCTTCAATCGGCGGCAGGCCGCAGGATTGCGGCGTATCGCGCATGGTCATGAAGGCAAATACCGCCAGCAGGATCGCGCCGAAGGCTGGCATATACAGCGCCGCATGCCAGTCGTTAAACCACGCCATGCCCAGCAGGAACAGCAGCGGAGGAATACCCCCACCGACGTTGTGCGCGCAGTTCCATACCGACACCACGCCGCCGCGTTCTTTCTGCGACCACCAGTGAACCATGGTGCGACCGCACGGCGGCCAGCCCATTCCCTGGAACCAGCCGCAGAGGAACAGCAACACAAACATGATGGCAATGCTCGATGTTGCCCACGGCACGAAGCCCATAAATAACATCACTGCAGCAGCCAGAATTAAACCCGCGGGCAGGAAAACACGCGGATTCGAGCGGTCAGACACCGACCCCATAATGAATTTTGATATGCCGTAAGCAATGGAAATCCCGGACAGCGCAAAACCGAGGTCTCCACGGGAAAAGCCCTGATCAATCAGATAAGGCATGGCCAGCGCGAAATTTT
>NZ_JYDG01000107.1:0-4083 GCF_003263545.1 Rahnella sp. AN3-3W3 | reverse complement strand
CCTTCGCAGGGGAGGGAGCATTAATCATCACCACATCACTCCCCCGATCACCGGCGCAATCACCACGGTGACAACTCCCGCCAGCATCATTACCAGACTCGATACCACGCCTTCTTCCGCGCCCAGCTCATAGGCTCTCGCCGTACCCGCACCGTGCGACGCCGCACCAAACCCGGCGCCTTTTGCCTGTCCGCTTTTTACTGCCAGACGCAGAAACAGCATATCGCCGACCGCCATGCCGAATACGCCGGTGATCACCACAAACAACGCGACCAGATCCGGCTGACCGCCCATTTGCTTCGCCGCTGCCAGCGCGAACGGTGTGGTGATGGAACGCACCGCCAGACTGCGCTGAATCTCTTCAGGCAACGTCAGCATCCGCGCCAGCCAGACGGAGCTGCTGACCGCCACCACAATCGCGGTCAGCACGCCCGCACTCAGCGACATCCAGTGACGGCGGATCACCGCCATATTCTCGTAAACCGGCACCGCAAACGCGATGGTTGAAGGCCCGAGCAGCCATAACAACCAGTGCGTTTCGCCGATGTAATCCTGATACGAGGTGTGCGTCAACACCAGCAAGACAACCAGCACAATCGGTGTGAACACCAGCGGCATCAGCAGCAACGTGCGTTTCTGACGGTAAAGTTTCTTGTTGGCGTAATACAACCCGAGCGTGATAACAAAACACAGAATGCTGATAAGAAGATCAGTCACGGCTCGCCTTCCTTGCCGCCAGACGTTGTTCCAGATGATAAACTTTATCGACCACCACCGCCGTCGCACCGAGGGTCAGTACGGTACTGACACCAATCACCAGAAAAATTTTCCAGCCCTCGATCATCAGCAACTGGGCGTAATTCACCACCGCCACCACGGCTGGCACGAAGAACAACAACATTTCCGCCAGCAGCCAGCGGGAACCGGCTTTCACCCATTTCACCGGCAAAATGCGGAACATAATCAGCAGTAAAAGCATCAGCATGCCGACAATGTTGGCAGGTAACGGCAGATGTAATGCGGTGACCAGCCGATCGGCGATAACGAATAACACCGCGTACAGCACCACCTGAACGGGGATCTGACAGCGGGTCAGCAGGGACGGCGCTTTCGTGCGCAACGCCAGCAACATGGGGACGACCTCGAAAGAGGGAAAAGTGTGAAAATGAAGTATACGCTGGCAGGAAACCGGTAAAGAAATGAATTAAAATCATAAAAATGATTCCAGTTTGGAATACTTTGTTACTCGCCGATCTGACCGGGAAAAATAAGCCCATGGACGTCCGTACCTTACGCTATTTTGTCGAAGTGGTTCGCCAGCAGAGCTTTACCCGCGCGGCGGAAAAGCTGTTCGTCACGCAACCGACGATCAGCAAAATGCTGCGTCATCTGGAAGAAGAACTGGAATGCACGCTGATCGTTCGTGAAGGACGGCGTTTGCGGCTGACTGACAGCGGCCAGGCGCTGTATCAGCGCGGGCTGAATATCCTTGAAGAATTCCGCCAGCTGGAAGCCGAACTCGAAGATATCAACTCACTTAAATCCGGTCACCTGCGACTGGGCATTCCGCCGATGGTGGGCACACAAATCGCGCCGCTTATTAGCAGTTTCCGCCAGCAGTATCCGGGTATCGAACTGATTATTTCCGAATTTGGCGGCTTGACCGTGCAACAGGCGGTGATCTCCGGCGAGCTGGATCTGGCGCTCACCGCCCTGCCAGCCGACGCAGTGCCTTCCATCGCCTCATTGCTGCTGTTCAGTCATCCGCTGTGCGTGGTGGTGCCGCGCACGCCGCACTGGCTGAACCGCACGCGCATCGGGTTCAGTGATCTGGCTGATGAAAGTATTCTGATTTATAACGAAGATTTTGCACTGTATCGCCAGCTGATGGATGCGTTTTCCGCTCACGGTTTTACGCCCAAAATTGCCGCACGCAGCGGTCAGTGGGATTTCTTAGCCGCGATGGTGCAAACCGGCATGGGCGTGGCGATTTTGCCGGAGCCTGTCTGTCAGCGGCTGGATAAAAACGCGCTGATGTGGCTGCCGCTGGATCCGCTGATGCCGTGGCAACTGGGGCTTATCTGGCATCAGGGCAGTTATCTTTCACACAGCGCCCAGGCGTGGATCACGCTGTGCAGAGATTACTGGAAATAGCGGGAAGCAACGGGAAGTAACCGGAAATAGCAGGCAATAAAAAACCGCGTGAACGTTGCAGCGCACGCGGTTTTATTTCTGACAGAAGTTAAACTTCTTTTTCTACAAGAAGCGCTTCAAGTAAATCGAGATCATGCAGCAGTTTTTGCAGCGTCTCATTACTGATTTTCTGCGTGGCGCGCAGGTGATACAGCTCACCGCGTTCAGCGCGCAGCGCAGTCAGACGGAAGCGACGCTCGAGGTTTTCCAGCTTCAGCGCAGTTTCCATATCATCGCGGTTGGCCGTGCGTCGTCGCAGAGTCCCGATAACCCGCGAGCTGATTTCCTTCAGCGTCTGCTCGTCGATGTTTTCTTCAGTATCCGCCGCCAGACGTTCCTCCATCTTATGCAGGCTTTCTATCGCCACTTCCGCCGCGATAGATTTCGCCATGCGTTCTTCTTCGCGATACGCGGTGCCATCCGCCACCACCACGCCTTTAAGCAGGAACGGCAAGGCAATCACGCCCGCAATCAGCGAGAACAGAATGACGCCGGTCGCCAGGAACACCAGCTGATAGCGCGACGGGAACGCCGAACCATCGGCGAGGAACAGCGGAATTGACAGCACACCCGCCAGCGTAATCGCCCCGCGCACACCGGCGAAGGATGCCACCCACAGCTCACGCGTACTGTAGTTGCCAAACAGCAGCGGTTTCTTTTTCAGGAAACGGTTGCTGAAATTTTTCATCACCCACAGCCAGACGAAACGCAGGATCAGCAGCGCAAAGTAGATAATCCCGACGTCTGCAAACAGATGCCACGTCACGATAGACGGATCGTGTGTCGCCTGATCAATTGAGTTCTCAAGGATGCCCGGCAATTGCAGGCCCAGCATAATGAACACCATACCGTTGAACACAAATTCCAGCATCGCCCAGACGCTGTTGGCACGCAGACGCATCGCCAGCGGTGCGTTACGGATAATGCCCGACTGGCTGATGGTCATACCGGCGGCCACTGCGGCCAGAATGCCCGATACGCCAATGTGTTCGGCAATCAGATACGACGCAAACGGCAGCAGCAACAGGAAGACGATTTGCGTTGCCGGATCATCACCGCTCCAGCGGCTCATGATACGCAGCGATTTACTGTATAACCACGTCACCGCCACACCGGCCATCAGGCCACCGATCGCCACTTTAAGGAACTCAACGCTGGCCCCGCCGACGGTAAAGATCATCGTGCCCATCGCCACAGCGATAGCGAATTTCAGCGACACCAGACCGGACGCGTCATTCATCAGCGCTTCACCTTCCAGCACGCTCATGATCGACTTCGGAATACGGCCCTTGCCGACAATCCCGCCTAATGCCACGGCATCGGTGGGTGAAAGCACCGCAGCCAGCGCGAACGCAGCCACCAGCGGAATATCCGGCACCATCATATAAATCAGATAGCCGATACCGACGACGGTGAGTAATACCAGCACCAGCGCCAGCCCAAGAATTTCGCGACCGTGGTGGAGGAATTCACGGGTCGGGGTTTTCCAGCCATCGGCGAACAGCAATGGCGGGATGAACAGAACGAGAAACAGTTCCGGATCGAAGTCCACGTGCAGGCCAAAATTGGGCCATGCCAGCAAAGCACCGACGGCAATCTGCATTAATGGAAGAGGAACCTGAAACGGCAACATTCTGGTGACGACACCGGATAGCGACACCACCAGAATCAAAATCAGAATGGTAAAGAATATTTCCATGCTTTCCTTAGACTCTTGTTTTTATGAATTTCAGCCAGACACAGGTGAGTGAGTCCGGAGCGAACCTTGAAATAGTAGATCAAAAGGGGATGAGATTTAAATCAGTGCGTGCGGTTACCTCAGAGAGGTTCTTGCTTCTCACCTTTCTCCGGAGCCTGAATGAAGGGTTTTTCTTGCTCCTCCCCCTGCGA
>NZ_JYDG01000106.1:0-24233 GCF_003263545.1 Rahnella sp. AN3-3W3 | reverse complement strand
AAACCCGGGTCTATTCATACATCGATCGAGCAACGGTTGTAATCTGTTGCCCGCTTCCACCGCGCATTGCCCAGCTCAGACGTTGATTCGCAACGGCACAATTGCGGTCTGCATACTCACCGGGCCTGTAACCCGCTCATTTTTTGGGGGGATAAGCGCGCAGATATGGTTACGCCACAGTTCATCATGACACAGGCGGGTATTGTAAACGCCATCGGCCACTGCTGCCCTGATTTTTCTGTGAGTCTGCCGGATATGACCCGGAAAGTTTTCTGAGTTCGTCACGTTATTCAGTGACAGGTCGGCACAGACATTTTCATGCGTCTTCGCATCAACGGCCAGATAGAGCTTCCTCCAGGCACGTCGCCGTTCCTTGCCATGTTTTTTCAATTTACATTCGCCTTCACCGAAGACCTTCAGCCCGGTGGAGTCAATCACCAGATGCACGATTTCACCCCGGGTGGGCGTTTTAAAACTGACGCTAACCGACTTTGCCCGTCTGCTGACACAGTTATAATCCGGGCAGCGCAGCAGAACACTCAAAAGTACAAAAATGGAATCAATAAAGCCCAGAGCGGCCCACAGAGTCAGCCGGAATTTGGGTTTAATCATCAGGAAAGTCGTGGTGGCAAGGTCAGAATAACACTGAGGTCTTCCACGGGATGAAGGCGTTGCTGACTCATACAAGCATGAATGGCTTTATCGTCCAGCCAGAAAGTGAGGGAGCCTCTGTTGATAAGGGCTTTGTTACAGGTGGTTTAGTTGGTGATTCTGAACTTTTGCTTTGCCATATTGCTGCCTGGGGTTTCTGTGGAGACGCTGTCTGAACAGTCAACTCAGCAAAAGTTCGTTTTATTCAACAAAGCCATTCTCAATTATTTATATTTATCTGTGCCCCAGCATGTAAGAATACTTTCTTGATCTCTCCGCAATACTTGTCCGTAACAATGGTTGGAACGATTATTACAATTACGGCCACCATCTTTAATCCACCATCGTATAGCTGCACATGCACCTTGTGTGTCACCGTTGTTCATGCGTTTATAAAAAGTTGATTGTAGGCATTTACGAGGGCCGATATTATATGGACAGAATGACGCGATACCTGCTTTTTGTGGTGCTGTAAGTGGAACATGAATGTTATGATCAACCCATGCCAGAGCTTTATCTCGTTCAATTTCATTGATTTTTTGGCATTCAGATGAAGAAAGCTTCATTCCTTTTCTTACAGGTACACCATCAACTATAGTTACGCCCCGGCAAATGGTCCATACACTGGAATTATCATGATATGAAGTCAAATGGTTGCCTTCTTTTTCATTTAGAAATAGATTTAGAATTTTAGATGCGGGTGCTCCATTCAGAATTAGTGATAAAATAGCTGGACTCAAAGATGCTAGCTTTCTCATTATTGGCTCCTGTATTAATGAAAATGATAAATGTAATTAATTTACTGAATAAAATCCTTCCCATTCAATGGCACTCTTTTCTGACATATTCTTGAAGATATTTTAGTTTTGCATTATCTCTGATTATCTCTGCCCGGAGAGTGAGAATATCCTGTCCAGATCTTTCACTGATTTCGATGGGGGGATCATCACCCATGCCGGTGGAGGTATGATAAGGGTGTGTTCCTGAAGTGGCACACTTTCCCCTGATGAACATGCGGTGAGAGCCAGAAATAAGCTGACTACGAAGAGTCTCATTTTTGGATTCAGCATCATTAAGTTCCTCTTCATTATATTTATCGAACAAAAACATTTTACGCAATTTGTCTCGCTCACTGGTCAGGCTTTTATTTATCAACGCGAGGTTGCGATTACTTTTAGCCAACTGCTCTCTGTATAAGAGTGCATTATCCCTATAGTGCTTAAGAACTATACCGAGAGTAAAAATTAATAAAAACATTGCTGTAAAAAAAACAACTAAAGTTCGCATCGCATTTATCTCCTAAAATTAACTATAAGTGTGGTTTATTAAAAAATTAATATGAACTGATTTTAGATTAAAAATAATTTGATATAAATAATTTTAATAATTATATTTACCCATCATAACTACAAGGTGAAACGTTCATGAATCAAAAATAGATTATACTATTTTTAAAATAACAAAGATGATATTTAACTGTTTTTGGGTTGATTGAAAAGTCATAATGAAAATTAATGGATTGCAAATTAAATTATTTTGCAAGGTTTACTGCTTAGGTACGGTCAACACGTTGTACCCTTTACGCCCTAACTAGCCGCTACAAATGAAAACACAAGCCATTTTTTTCAATAAGTTAAGTAAAAAATGTTCGTCTAACTTTCTGGATGAATGATGAGACCGACTTCGCATCTGTAGCAAATCATATTGACTGCCGTTTTGATGAACATCGGTAAAGAATGTTATGTCAATGCTAATGACGCGTTCAGCCCTCGTCTCCTTCGAGTCGCATACGCCGGGGGAGTACGCCAGATATCAGCAATGCACTGAGCAATCACATAAATGGGCTAATGAAGGCGTTTGAAGGATTTTTGGATTAGATGCATGATAAAAATATTATTACCTTATTATCCGCTTAATTCGATAGCAACCTGTTGACGCTTTTACTATATCGAATAAAAACGCCACCATATTTACTTCATTCAGGTTCTTACTGAAAAGAGTCTATTTTGCAGGAATAGGGAGGAACAGATTCATTTCATCCCCCCTGAACCTAAGAAATGGCAAGTAAGACATTTAATATACCTGAATAAGTTCCTGGCTTCAGCTTCGGCTTTTCAATATTTAATTTTAACGTTTTCGGCGCTGTATTTTTGCCGACCCAGTTTCGGTCTTTGCACTTCGCGCCGTAAATAAGGTAATGAACTAGATTGAGGGGGACAGGCGGGATTGAATAAAGATGAAGTGCATAACGCATTGGCTCATGGGTTTTCAGAGTCTTAGCTCAACATTGCATAAACAAACGCAGAAAATCAAACCTTTATACTTTTAGATAAATGTTCATTATGAACGCTAAATCACCTATTTCAACTTTGTATTACTTTCAATGCACCACTCTAACTAATTGTATGAATTAATATGAATCTCTGCTAAAGAAGGAATAGATTAAAAGCATTAACATAATGAAATAAATTGCATATTCCTATCGATAAAACCCAATTGATCGTTTATCCATATCTTGATATTGTCGGTTTTTCCTTTGTTTACCCATCATCCATACTGCCGTAAAGCCACGTCATTGAGGGCGGGAAGAGTGATAAGCTGGCGCATTCAGGTCAGCAAAATGAATGTGACTGCCGAAGGCGCGGCCGATGACGTAGACTCCACTGGTTTCAGGAAAATGCGCGCATGACTTAGGGGTGGCAATGTTAAGGAAAGGTTTAAATAAACCGGTACAGGCTGTCGCCAATGATGATATGCGATCCTGGAGAGAATATTCTGGCTATGATTTGTGACGTTGACCTCTGATGCTGCAGTAAATATATAAGGTATCAGCTGCCAGATAATGATAAATAAGAGTTAGAAATGAACAAAATCGTAACAATACTGTTGCTTATCTTAAGCTGGACGGTTTCAGCAAACCAATATACCACCCTCGAAGCGAGGGGAAGTAATGTAATGTTGACGAAACCGATGCAATCAAGGTCTACTGGACGCTATTCTGTCGAGATTGACACCATTAACTCAGGAAGTGAGCAACTTAATCAAGGATGGGTAACATTAAATGGTAAAGTATTGCCAGCACATATTATAAAGGTTGGGGATAGTTACGAACTGATAAGCTCAGAGGCCGATATACATATCGGCGACATCGTGCAGGGGTATCTCATTGGAACTGGCTCTTACACATATGACGCAGGTTTGAACATAGGTACAAAAACAGTCGAAATTTTGGGGATAGGTAACCAGAGATCATCGACCCTCACATGTTCCGCACATGTTCCTACTGCTATCAACATTGGCTCTATCAAACCCGGAGATACGACAAGTAACTTCGTTGAGGTCAAAACAAAAGGAGGTTTCGTTTTTCTCCAAATCAATCATATCAAGGACAGGGTAGTCCTCAGTGGTCAGAACGGAGCTAGTGTAATCGTGTCCGGATTTCCCGTCAGCGACGACAACGGCAACATAGTCTGGCCTTCGAACATCGACAAAACTGTAGAGTTAAAGGCTATAACTGCTGCCAACAGTGCACCGGGTCCTGTAGCTGCAATCGGGACGATGTTCCTATCCTGCGATTGACTGAGCCTTTCATGCTAAATTCTTCTACAAACTGAACCGTGCCGGATTTTTGAGACGCTATCCTATTAGTAAAAAAACCTGAAATGGCATTCAAACGAACAAATCGCTCCACCTGAAGAGCCGTATTCAGGCAGTCCTAATGCAGCTTGGGTAGTCCATAGATATAAAAATGGTTTCAGAAATCCCCATCTTTCTGCAGACTTCCCCGACCCGGGTGCCTGTTTCAGCTCAAAGACCATCTGTTCTTCAGTAAAATGGGTCTTTTTCATGGATGATGTGCCTTTCTGTGAGATAGAGGAAGATCTTAGACTTAAGTTTGTGTTGGCACTATTTTGAGAGAGATGTCAGCACAACTGCACTCTCTAAAAAGAACGAATTGCTACGACTGAAATATTTCTTGGATACAGCGAATGATATGCACTGCGATCCCATTAGAACCGATTGATGGAATATTTAGAAATATCCCATCAACAGGCTGAATGTAATTTAAACCACTCTTTATAAAGAGTGCATAGATTAGGTAATTTTTTATTTAAATTATAATTGATATTTTCAAAACTGTTTCAATATCACTTCTTTTTATATTTTTTTTAAATTCTGTAGGCGCTAGTGCAAGTGGCGTATACGATTTCTCATCGAGGAGTATAGTTTTTTTTTCTAAGAAAATCATTGAAAAATTTAAATTCCCATCAAAAATATAACCGCGACCCCTTAGGTTTGCTATCAAGAATTCCAAATTGAAAATCCGAAGCTTAGTTTTTAGTTTATGAATCAATTGCACTAAATTATCATCAAACCCCTGCAAATCACCCCAAATCCTTTTTATAAATGTTTGTTTTGTTATGACCTTAGATTTCTTTTCTAAAAAAACTTCTAATGCAAGTGCCTCTTTTTTTGTTAATTTGACATACTTACCATTGGATGACATGATTCTTTGTTGTAAGTAGATAGTTACACCCATAAAGCTTTCCTTTCTCGCAGAGAATTACTTTGGCAAAACTTTCTTCATCTAAACTTTGTCTTATTCATTAAATCAATGATTGATAAAGCCTATTGCGTAAGTTTTAAAACAAATTCAAAGAAATTAGAAAGCAATTAATAATTAATATTTTAGAAATTGTGTATTTATTGATACGATTGTTGTTTATTTAACATTCATCATTACATCAATTTCAATTATTTTACATTTTATTTAAATATGGTCGTTTATCTTATCTAATTGAGTTTAAATATAAATGAATTTTTCTAAGTTTATCATAAGTTTACAGGGTGTTATTAATTTTATCTGGGCCGATGTGCAAATAATAATTTCAGTTTGCGTAACTAAATGATTCCAAATGTACGGTAGGGACTGGAAGTATTTCTGAGGCTGCAAGGTAGCCTGTAAAGAGCACACCTGCGGTTAGTAAAGAAATAATAATTTTGGGAGTCATGGGGTTTGGGGAGTAACGGAACAGTTAACGCCGTTAGGCAGTCAATTTAAATGACTCATTTTTTTTGATTAATGAGGTATAATTCTAAAATATGCTAACAGCAGCTCACATGACTGCTGTCAGCCACTTATTATACTACAGCAATCGCCTCAATTTCTTTTTTTGCATCCTTGGGAAATTGCGCGAATTCGATAGAGGAGCGTTCTTTAAAAGGTGCTCCGTACTTCGCAAAGAAAGCTTCATAGGCAACGTTAACCGCGGAAAAATCATTCAGGTCTTTCACAAATATCTTGCTTTTCATGATGTTAGCAACAGTGAGTCCGGCAGCCTCAACTATGGCTCTGACATTCTCCAGGGATTGAAATGTCTGAACTTCTATCGCGGCTGACATCATACCGGTAAGCGGATCAACCGGTAGCTGCCCGGAGGTTATAACCATTTTTCCCGTGTTTACGCCCTGAATGTAAGGGCCAATCGCCGTAGGGGCATTTTTTGTATTGACAACAGTCATTACGCTGTATCTCTCTGCAGTTACATAAAGGTGTTTAACAGAACCAGCGAGCCGACCCCGCTGATAACAACCCACACCAGCCCAAACCTGAAGCTAATCAGCGTGCAGATAATCGCGGCAATTACCTTGGGGTTGTGAAGATCAAACTCCATATGTGAATTAACACCCAGTATCTGAACGGTAATTATTGCGGGTAGAACTGCTACGGGAACAAAGCGAAGCGTCTTTTTCACGCGTTCACTCATATCCAGCTTTCCTGCTATTCCGATAAAGGAGAAACGGATCAGAAACGTTACTGCTGCCATTCCCAGCGTCAGTGCTATAAAATAGCTGTTACTCATGTCCGGGCTCCTTATTCGTGAGCATAAGCTCCGTACTGGTATTCCCGGCGTTAAGCCTTCTTTCCTCTGCCAGGTCCACAGCTAATCCAGCCAGGACGCCCAATAGTGAAGCGACGACGATCCCCAGGGACCAGGGTAAAACAACCAGTAATACTCCGGATACTGAGGCGACCAGAGCGGCAACCGTACAGGCCTGACTTTTAATCTGCGGCACCACAATAGCGATAAATGCGGCGACCATCGCAAAATCGAGGCCGTATTTCTGGATGTCCGGGAAAGAAGAACCGATGATTGCCCCCAGAAAATTCGCCAGCACCCAAAATCCCCAGAAAGTCAGCATGACTGAAAAATAGAAAAGATACTTATCGCTTTTGTTTTCATCCATTTCTTTGACAGTGGTAGCGTATACTTCATCTGTAAGTGCCCAGGACATAAAACATTTTTTAAAAAAAGAGGCGTCCCTTATTTTCCCAGCCATAGACGCACTGTATAAAACATGGCGAAGGTTTATCACAAAGGTGGTGAAAATAATTACGCCAAGGCTGGTGCCAGTTTTTAGCATATTTAACGCCAGCATTTGTGCTGAACCGGCAATTACAATGCACGACCATGCGGTACTCTGCCAAACGCTCATTCCCAGGCTGACGCTTAGCGCGCCAACGATAAACGAAAACGGGAAATCTCCAATACACAGGGGCATAACTGCGCTCACCCCCCGTAAAATTATCGCCTTTTTATTCATTATCTGTCTCCTTAACGGACTTGCATGCATGACCTCAACGGCGCGCCAGTGCATCCTTTTCAGTCATTATGTGGATAATTTCTTTATCAGTGGCGGGCATGGCTCTGACAACCAGTCGGCTGAGGTTATCGATCGTTTGTTCCGTATACTGGCTCACAATCCCGTCGTGAGGGCTGACCTGTATTCCCTGCCGGGCCATAAGTACGGACCTGAATGCGCTCATCGTGACGGTGGAAACCTTCATGGCGCAACTGTTGGACGCTCCATCGCAGATGATCCCACTGACATCGCTGACCATATTAATGATGGTTGCCTGGATCACACTCAGATCGCGGGTGAACAGCCAGGCCATTCCGGCAGCGGCACCCATTGCCGCAGTTGAGGCAGCACACAGAGCGGAAAGCCGCGTGTAGCGGGCATGAACAGAAATAGCAACCAGGTGGGATAATGCCAGCGCCCGGATAAGTTCTTCCCGACTGCTTTTCAGTTCATCAGCAAGAACGACTACCGGCATTGTTGCCGTGATCCCCTGGTTACCTGAACCAAAGTTAGACATGGCCGTTACCGCCGCACCTCCCATCCTGGCATCTGATGCGGCTACCGTGTTGATCAGTATGCGTGACAGAAGGTCATCGCTCATCAGGCCCTGCCTGATGGTGGTAGCCAGTGTACCCGCGATATTCAGCCCATATGGTTTTTGCTGGCCTTCCTGAGACAACGCAGCGTTAAGGCGAGCCGCTTCCAGAATAAACTCAATCTTTTCCAGAGAAACAGTCGTTATAAAATTATATGCATCCTCAATAGAAAAACTTTGCGGAGAAGCTTCAGCGTCCTTATCTTCCGTTTGTGATACCAGAGTCACTGGCTTTTCATTAATATAAAGTTCTTCAATACGGGTATGGCTTTTTTTTATAACCACCCGACAGTTGTTAACGGCCCCTGTTGCGGTAAGGTCGATATGGATAAAGTCGGGGGTATCCTGAGCGGAAATATTCACCCGCGCGTTGCTGACCATTTCCTGTGCCTGCTTCGTTTGTACGTCCGTGAGTCCCCCGAGGGTTTCGAGTCCTTTATCCGGATCGCCTCCGTACACACCCACCGCAGCCGCCATTGCAACGCCAGTACAACTGGTGCCAGGAATAGTGACCCCCATTGCGTTTTTATAAAGATTTTCAGAAATAAAGCCTTTAATGCTGATGCAGGGTTCATCCAGGTATTTGCAGGCTGTAGCGGCAGCAAATGCTATTGCAACCGGTTCTGTACACCCCAGCGCAGGCCTGACTTCTTTTTTAAGCCACTGTAGAAAAACATCATATTTTAATTCTGACATATTACTCACCCCAGCATTTCAATTAATTAGCTGGAGTTATTATGATGGAAAAGTAAGAGAATATTTTCCCAAAAAATACCGAGAATACAGTAAGGATTTAGAAGAATTTTCTCTTTTTTAATTAATTTTCGTATGTAATAATTAATTTCATAAGGTTTTTTATATTTAAAAAAACATATAGTTAATGATGATTCATGATGGGATAGTTGATAGAGTGTGATAAGTGTCACACTCTATCAAATAGAAATATTTTCTCTTTCCGCAGGAAAAGATTCTCATTCCTGTACTAAAGGTATATGCGATTTTTAAAAAAAAAAGAAGCGTTTAAATGGTCATTTTAAGTAGCCAAAAAACATCCAGCCAATTTACATCGCAGATTGCCATTTTTAGCCACCTCTTTTACGATAGCCAAATTACCTATACTCAAACTGACCGCATTAAGACCTTAATAAAGCAGGGGGGATGCATGCCAGTTACAAAAACGAAAACTTTTTCGGGAAGGGTGGAACGCGTTGTACATGTGGCCACGATCGACGACGTTAACCTGATGCTGTATGGGGTTCTGATTTCAGGAGAGCCGGAATAGTTGCGCATCTGCACGACTGTGATCAAACACGCTGAGAACATCGCGTTTCTCAGCCCGGACGCTTACGTTGAAATCAGGGCAAGGGACGATATAAATATCAAGGAGATCGACGTACTGGGAATTTCACTCCCTCAGTTAACATCGTTTGCCCGGGCTGCAAACATTCCCGGAGGTCGCAGTTAAACCCTTCAGCTTTTTAATTAAGCATCCACTGGATGAAACTTATCTCAGTCCCCCCCGGAGACTTCTGTGCAGAGGGTGAACTGCCAGCAGATGAGACTGAGGTGCGTCAAGCGCTCATAGCCATGTATGTTCTGACAAACCGCCTGATGAACATCGGCTTATGGGACTGTCTGTTCAGAAACCGTAAATACTCGTCAGCCAGTCGTTCGGCGACAGAGGCGCTCGTGAACAGTACGTCCTTACACAAAGTCGCGCTGAGACGGATTGTGAGCGTCATGCCTGAAGACAACGGCGGCCGGGAAGCGCTCATAGATTATTTACGCTAAGAGGACGGGAGCACTGAACCTATGCAGATTGCACGAATTTATCTTCGCGTCAGTACGGATGAACAGGAACTGACGCGGGAAAACAGCATTATTGTAGATGCCCGCGCCAAGGGATTTCATGTCGCCGGCGTCTATAAAGAGAAAGCATCCGGTGCCAGGGCAGACCGGCCTGAACTCCAGCGCATGATTGCCGACCTGCAGCCCGGGGAGGTGGTCGTTGCTGAGAAAATTGACCGCATCAGCCGTCTTCCACTTACGGAGGCTGAGCAGCTGATTGGCTCGATAAAGGCTAAGGGGGCAAAGCTGGCCATCCTCGGCATAGTGGATCTGTTCGAGCTGGCCATAAACCAGGACGGCGTGGCCAGAATAGTACCTGAGTCCGTTCAGGACATGCTGCTTAAGGTGGCACTGCAGACGGCACGTAACGACTACGAAACCCGTCGTGAAAGGCAACGGCAGGGCGTTGAACTGGTGAAGGCTTCAGGCAAGTATAAAGGGCGCAGGCCGGAGCCCAAAACGCACGAACTGAATGTCATGATTGCGGCAATTGTCGATGAACTGGCACCTGAACTGATCAAACGTAATGCTATTGGATACGAAAGCGCTTCGCAGTTGCTGATCACTGCCGGAGACAATCCCCAACGGTTAAGATCCGAATCAGGTTTTGCGGCACTGTGTGGTGCCAGCCCGGTTCCTGTCTCTTCTGGAAAAACGAACCGTTATCGACTTAATCGGGGTGAAGATCGTGCTGCAAATAGTGCACTTCACATCATCGCTATCGGACCGATAACGGCTTGACTCTTAGAAGGGCGTCCAGGGCAGTCATTATACGAGCAGGCAGTACCGGCAGTTGCTGTGGCGATACCGGATCAGGCAGAGTATGAGCCGGCGTGGAAACTGCCGGGATAATAGCCCAATGGAACGCTTCTTCCGGAGCCTGAAGAATGAGTGGGTGCCGGCGACGGGTTACATAAGCTTCAGTGATGCAGCTCACGCAATAACGGACTATATCGTTGGATATTACAGCACGCTCAGGGCTCATGAATATAACGGTGGGTTACCCCCAAACGAGTCGGAAAAACGATACTGGAAAAACTCTAACGCGGTGGCCAGTTTTTGTTGACCACTTCAATACGAACTTCTTCACTGCCGTAAATATCATCGCGCAGTTTACTTTCCAGTGCGTCACGGCTCCATGCCAGCTTCCAGAAGTCATTAAGTGCGACCATATCACCAAAAGACAGGCCTGGAATAGTGACGGATATTCCTATCTGACGCGCCATATCCCTGCAGGCCCGGATTTTCTTGATAGCTTCTGTCAGTTCTGCACTACCGATACTGTAATCTGATTTTATCGTTAATCTGACATAATCCTACCTCGATGAGCTTTCTGACCAAAAGTGTTGTGGAGGCAGTTTTATGGCAATAGCCATCAAGTCACTACGGTTCAGAGACTTAGTGAATGTCTCCGTGCGGTATTCCTGAATAAGCCAGTCAGTTAACGCTCTTATTTTCTCAAGACCATCACGTAACCGTATGAACTGATCGCGCACTACCAGAACATTTATAAGGCTTACATCTGTGAGGTGTTTCTGAGCGTCGTTACTGTAACTGTAGCGGAAAGTCTGTTCTGTCGGGTGCCGGATGTTCATCCCGGTGGTTTTTACGCTTGACTTCAGCAGCCGCATTCACAACGCATCAGGCAGATCTGAGACTGACAGGACAGATCAACCAGTTCTGGCTGGACGGGATGCGTCTGTGGTTATCGCAAGCCCCATCTGGATCTGCGGGACAGCGGGCAACAGTGCGGAGTGAACAGAGCCTGGAGACTGATGAAACGTATCGGGATAAAGGTTCAGGCCGGATACCGGAGCCCGTAATGGCGAGGCCAGTATCGTGTCGCCCAACAGGCTCAAGCGACAGTTCAATCCGGATGAGCGTTGGGTAACGGACATAACCTACATCAGGACCCACGAAGGCTGGCTGTATCCTGCCGTGTTTGTTGATATGTTCTCACGAAAAATTATCGGCTGGTCCATGCAATCTCGGATGATAAAGGACATTGTTCTGAACGTATTAGTGATGGCTGTATGGCGGCGTAATCCCCAAAAACAGGTGCTGGTTCATTCGGTTTAGGGCTGTATCGTCAGGGGTAAAACAATTTATTTAATTATTAATTCTCTTTCATTTTTTTTATTTGAAAAATAAAGTTAAAGCGAGAAGTAAATAAACTTCTCATCAAATTAAACCGAAAAAGACGAGGTAGAAATGAAAAGTAAATATTGCGGTAAAGAAAATAAGTCTTTCAAAGATCTTTCCGTATTAGAAATTGAGAATGCAATCAGGCCTTATTACACGGATTTTTACCCCTCATTACAGCAACGTATCGCTAATGAAATGAGTTTAAGTTCAATGGCTGCTAACTATTATAAGGAATTACATAATGATGAAAAGCACAATAATCTAGACATGGTTAAAAACGATAAAGTTACTGATGCAGATACTTGTGTGAAAGCCTATAACACTATGATGATTCAAGCTATTAGTGTTGTAATTGGATTGACTGCTCTTTCTGAAAGTGTAGCTAGTTCCATAGCTGAAAAAATTACCGACGAACTTGGTGAAGATTCTTTGAATGCTTTAGGGGAAACTATTTTTGACCTTACTTCTTCAGATAGTTTGTTCGATCGTGCCACTGCCTTTGCCACATTGGTTATTGATGCGGCAAATATTATTAGCGTCCCTGTATTTGTTCAAATTGTTTTAAATTCTTTGGATTTTTGGGATTATGTATTGTATGGCGCGGGGGTTTCTGCCCAGCTATTTATTTGGCTTGGAACGGATGCTATGGCTCTGGCTGGAGAACTTGTCGCTGATGCGATTGCAGTCAACAACCTTGTTCAACAAGCCGAGGCAACTATCAGCGCATGTAATCTATGATATGATTTGATATAGAAAAATATAACCTGACAGAAACTCTTTTGGTATTTTCGTCAGGTTTTACATTAATATCGATACCAATTGACCTGCTCCCCGTTGATTAATAGACCGCGATAGTTCAGAGATTCTGTAGCGTTTGTAGTATAAAGAGCGTTAAAGGTATCTTCTGGATAAGAAAAAAATGACGAAATATCAACCCTGTTACGTCGCCAAATTGGCGTTACGCTCAGGTATTTTTATGACCAACGACTCTTGCTAACGCAGGGCATCATCCTCTATCTCAGAGCCTTAAATGAGCTTCAAATCGTTACACCTCGCTTTCTGGCCTTTCTAACTACAGATCCGTGAAGGCTCTCGAAACATTCAGATTCGCGTCACTATTCGCAGGTCAAAGTGGCAGTTAGATCGGTTTTGTGTGCACCAAGTGTCGACCCGCTTTGACTCTGCAGGGTGAGAGTTGGCGAGGACTCAGGGAGTGATATGACCCAATTGTGCTGGCCTGTCGTTTTAATCCCCGCTCCAGGGGTTACTGTCAACTGGGGGTCTCCACCCAGAGATAAGATGCCTTGTTCATTTATATCCGGCCCAGAGATTGTCAGAGTCCCCTTGCTCCCTGATATCGTCATCGTGTCATTAATCATCTGATTCCTACGGATTAATCCGAAGTCTACGTCTGCAATTGAGGCGGTGCAAGTCTCTGGTTTCAAGACATACTGCGCACTGATAGGGGCGTTGGGGTCAGTCATGGTGTTCCAGGAAAATATAGTGAGATATGACGAGACGTTGACAGTTCCGGATTTAGCGCTGATGGATCCTGTGTTCTTAGCACAGTAGTCACTTGCTGAGTCTATGTTTATGCCGACGGGCAGTCCGTATTGTGTAAGGTGTACGATTCCTAACACGGGGCTAGATAGGCACGTTCCGCTGGAATTGTATCCTGTTAGTATTACTGTTACGTCCCCTGTAGTTTGCTCTTCAGCGAAAGAGTCGATGTCTGTTGGCAATGTATTAGGCTGCGGCGGTATTTCATTAGATGTTGAGTCCATTTGATAGTACACTGTACCTTGGTGGGGCATGTGGCCAACTTGTGACTGTATGACACTAGGTGCGCCCGCGTATCCGGTCATGGTATGGGTTTGTGCGGAGGCTACAAAAGTTAGCAGCGCTGTTACGCTCAGGGTTATTTTTTTCATTGATTCGGTTCTTCTTTTGTTATGCGGGAAGGACGTGGGCAGAGTTATACGATGGTACCAAATCGAAATTATCAGGCTCCATCCTCTCCGTACACCTGCAGCAGTCCGTCAGCCCGCCTGTTCCACCGCACATAGTACGCCCGTGCCCGCTTTAGGGTTTCCTCGTGGGAAATTCCCTTCGCCGTGCCTGCTCATAAAGCAGCGCGCGCCGTTTGTGATGGTTTATTAATGCCCGCGGGGCGATGGCTGCCCCGTTTTCTGCAAACCAGACGCCCATCTAGTCAAAGCCGTTCTGTCTCCTGCCGGTCTGCGTCTTGTTTTGATGCCGCTCAAATCCGCTGAGGTCAAAAAATTTCGCCAGCCGCAGCTGCCAGCGCTTGCGCGCAAACAGTAGAAAGTAATCCATGTATCTGACACAAAAAACACCTATCCGGATTAAGACTTAGATAATAATTATTAATGTGATGCGGCAGCAACGCGCTGATAAGAAGACCCAGGTCGTAACCGCGAGGTGTGCCGCTTACCGGAATGTGAGTTTCTCCGCCGTACTCCACGCTGTAGTGCGCGAACTGTACCATCAGGTTCCGGCACACTGGTCGGCCACCCGTTAATGTATCAGGCATAACCGAATGCTCACGGCGGATATGTTAGTAATAGCCCCTAATATACGTGTAGTGTGCAAACTGACACCGGCTGCTGCTAAACGCTTCTCTCGCCTCCCGCAGGCCGTGTCGGACGACTTTAACTTTCAGATAGTGACAGACGTCTGGCCGCGATAGCCAGCTTCTTATCCATAGGGGCCCCACTTTAGTACCGGGACTTCTTTAGCGAACCACATAGTTCGGGCACTGTCCCCTCAACCATAACATCGTCGGCAACAGCCGGTATCGACCCGCTCCTTAAGCTGCGGTTCTTCTCACACCTGCTACCACTGGCGCAGGTCCCACACGTTCGTATTCACCGGCGCAGTTCTGCGCTGTCTACTAAGTCAGGCGTACGCCGCAGCCCACAGTCAGTGTCCGCATGTCCGTCACGGCCGTCTCCCTGCCTTACTCCGGCTCCACCTTCACCGTCACGGTGGCCGAATAGCTACCGGCAGTGGCCTTTCCCGAATTGGCACCGGCCAGCCCGGAAAACGTCAGCGTATCCTTGTGCCCGTCCGATGACAGATTTTCGTCATTGATTTCAGACGTCACGGATTTTGACGCATCATCAAAATCCGCAGCCTTATCATCGATTTTTAAACCGAAACGCATCACGTCAGCTTCTACGCCTGAGGGGCTGCTGGCCACTATGCTTTTGTCAGCCACAGTCTGGGTGCTGACAGTCAATTTTGCCCTGGTGGAGTCGCCACACTTACTGGTCACATCGACCGAGCCGACCATACCATCAAGCGCGGCGTTTTTTGCCTTATCATGCAGCTCACTGACTGCTATTCTTCCGATGTCCAGCACGCTCTGGTTCACAGTGACCGAGCAGTCTGCCAGCACGGTTGCGCTTATGGTCACGGTGGCTGTATTAGCCGCCAGCGCGACCGGCGCAGCCGTCAGCATCAGAAGTGAAAGCAGACTGATACGGGCAATGTAAAATTTCATCATCTCATCCTATATACTTAATGTTTAATATGTTTTATTCATAATCCAGCGTGAACTTAACTACGCTCTTGAAGCTTCCAGCCGTAATTGTGTGTCTCGTACCCACATACGCGGCCCTGAAATTAAGTTTATTGTCGGCATCTGCCGTTAGGGACTGGGAGGCTTTCTCTCCCCCCACAGGCTTGATCTGCGTTATTTCGGTACCGCTTACGCTATAAAAATCCATGGCCACCCCCGTGGCAGCCGAATTGCTCGTGTCTTCATTTTTAAAAGCATTGTAATTTTCTGAATCGGCAGTACCGGTTACCGTAATATCTACTTTGGTTGCGTGAGCGCCGCAGTTCTTCAGACCGACACTGAAATCCTTCGTAGCAACATCGTTTTTCCTTGCATTGATTAAGCTGACAGCGCTGACCGTATCCAGTGTTACAGGAGTGTCTGCGTTTACCAGCTCGCAGGTGTTGTCTATCACTCTGCCGGATACCGTGATAGTGCCGGAGCTGTCTGCGGCGATGGCAACAGGAGCCACGAGGACAATGGTCAGCGCGACGAGTGAGACTTCAGACTGGGTAAGTTTCATTTTAATACTCATCCATTTCTTTCCTATATCACTGTCAATGTTCGATACGTCAGATCCAGATTTTTTTAACATTTCGGATGCAGGCACCGAACAATCAATAAACTACGGCTCAGCATTGCTCTAGTACTTAACGGCATATTGCTGACAGACGCACAAGCGACACCTGAAGCGCATCAGCCGGCAGCACGTAATGAACGCGACACTGTTTGTTAGGACCGTCTCCCCAAGCCGCATACAGCGTACCGGACGGTTTCAGGCCGGAAAGAAACACCTCACCGGCGTCACCAACAATGCTACTGTTGTCTCCGGCGCTCACTGTAGCGCCAAACGGCAGCGATTTTCCGTCATGCGTTAGCGTCATAAGCGCACGGGCGCCGGTGTGTGTCACAAAGGATGCCCTCACCACGGCCCCGCGGGTAGGCACCACGCGGGTGACCGTGTCGTCCAAGTCGGTGTGTCCGTCGAGGCTCGTCGGGTCCAGCGCAACGCGGTTCTCCTGATAAACCGAGGCGTAAGGTACGACGGCATAACCCCGGAAGTCGGTCCGTACGCCGATATGATCTTCCAGCTGTACGTCCGCGGCACCCGGTGCGGCCACCAAAACGCTGGTGTCACCCAGAGGTTGCCCCAGCGTCAGGCCGTTGCGGTGCAGAATGGCACCGCCTGAGAATCCATAACTGGCCTGCCGGTAGTTGCTGCTATAGCTATAACCCAGGTTTGCGTTGCCATATGCTGTCTGCCAGTTAAGACTTGCATCCCCGCTTTCGCCGCCGCCGCGGGTGTACCCCTGCGAGACGCTCCAGCCAAGGCTGCTGTCTGCAAGCGCCGTACCACTCAGGCCGCCCTGCCATGATGCGTTTCCTTTGTTATCCTGGCTGCTGCTGAGCGTGGCATAAACCGTATGGTCCGGGGTCACACTGTCGTCGTGTGGTGACCAGGCATCCAGCGGCACCGACATCGACAGATACAGCTCCCGGTCGGTGGCCTGCAACGAGGCGTCACGGGTGAGGCTGCACGAGATACTGTAGTTCACATGCCAAAGAGTGCTGCTGAACCCAGCCTGCAGCGAATCAGTACTGTGACTTTCGTTCCAGTAGGTCTGGTGTGAGCCGGTCACCCACAGGGAACCAGCATCGCCCAGCTGCTGAGAAATGTTCACCTGAAGACGCTCGCGTTTGTTATTGTAAAGGTTGTACCAGTCGCTCATCGCGTGCTTTACCGGCCGCCCCTGCGCATCCACAGTGTTGACATCTGTTCTCCAGCCCTTCATGCCCTTCAGCGCCGTGTCTTCCAGAGTGTGAAACCCTTTAGTTGAATAGCGGTAACCCGTTAGCTGAATGGTGGTTCCGAGCGAATTGAGCGAGCGGGCATACAGAAAGCGAAGCGACTGCCCTTGATGCAGGGAGTCATCGGCGAGCACGCTGTCTGCCTGCGTCACGTCCGCAGACAGGGCACCGGCATTGCCCAGATTGAGCCCCGCGCCGACGTTCACGGCCTGATAGCGATTGGCATACTGCATGCCACCGTACAGCGTCAAGTCATGGGGCAGCCCCCACATCACGTCCGCCTGTGCCATGGACGGACTACTGTAGCGGTCACCTGCGCTGCGGTAACGTCCGGCAGATACGCCATATTTAACAAACCCCGAACGGAGCAGAACGGGCAGTGAGGAGTACGGTACGGTCCAGGTCCGGATGCGACCGTTAGCCTCCGTCACGGTGACCTCCAGGTTACCGCCGCCGTAGACTGGATTCAGGTCACGAATCACAAATGCCCCTGCTGCCACTCCGGTCTGGTAAATCACGTAGCCGTTCTGCCGCACCGTGACCTGAGCATTAGTGGCCGCGGAACCCCGGATAACCGGCGCATATCCCCGCATGCTGTCGGGATACATACTGTCGTCGGTTGCCAACATAACGCCGCGAATGCCGAGGGCGTCAAACACGTCGCCGCTGGTATTTATATCCCCCAGTGTCAGCTCACTGCGCCAGGGCACAATGGTCCGCTCTGCGTAGGTGCTCTGGTGCTCCCATCGGCTATAGCGGTAAAAACTGCTGTCATAGCGGACCCAACTACTATTGTCACGCAGTCGCCATGCACCGAGATTTACTCCACTGTTCAGCCCCAGGTACTGGCTGCTGCTGTCGCCGTAGCGTCCCTGGTTGTTGTTGCCGCTAAAGCGGTATGTCAGCAGCCCCGCATTAATGCCTTCATCCCAGCGATCAGGTGCAATCCATCCCCGCGCGGTCTGCACCAAGTCTGCCTGTGGAATACTGATGTCCAGGCGCATCTTCTGAAAATCAAATGCGCTCCATGCCTGGGGTATCACGGCACCGGGCGACAGGCATTTATCTGCACGACCGTCAGTTGTCAGCGCGGACAGCAGTGCTGAGCGTACGCCCATTGCCTTCAGCTCGGCAGCAGTCAAACACGCAACCAGTCCGGTACCATCGTGGACGACCGCAGCCTTTATGCCGCTGCCCTTCTGCACCACGAAGCGCACGCGCCGTTCGTCATAACGCTGACCGTTAACCCATATGTCAACTTGATAGGTGCCAGGCAGCTGCGCACCCGTATGGCTAAAGTGTGAAAGATCAGCCACCATCTGCGGGTCACTGGAGATGAACGCGGGGTCAAACCACAGTGCGTCCGCGGCGTGGCCGGATACCGATATAATGAAAACCATGCCGGTTGCGCCACGGAAAAAATGCTGACAAATCCTACGCATCACCCAAACTTACCCTATTGAGAACTTTTCCTGAATTACGTCCGGCACTACGAAGCAAATGAGGCGCGACGCTCAGCCGTGATTGCGCCATAGTCATTAATAGTGTGGTACGTGACCGTCGCTGAAGCGCCTGCAGGCAGCGGGTCTTCAGCCGTGCCACGCGGTGGAACCATGACGTCCTGCAGAGCGATAGTGCCCGAGTGCAGCCCGGTCAACGTCAGGTAGTAAGGTGTTGGATTGTTTATAATCATGTGCCCACCCTGTCTGTGGAATGTCAGGTGGTCGGGTGCCTGGTCAACCGATGGAGCCAGACCCTTCGGACGAACAAACAACTTAATACGAGTGACTGCGGCAAACATCAGGACATTTGAATTTTCCGTTTGTGACTTATTCATCGACGGAATGGCCTTGGCGTTGAAGTAGAATAGTGATTCGCGGTCGGACGGCAGCGGCATGCCGGTGTACATAATACGCAGGGTATTTTCATTGCCGGGAGCGCTCACGTAAAGAGGGGGTGTTACGATGAAGTCAGGAATCTTTACGCCCTGAGCGTCATCCACCCACGACTGTACCAGAAATGACGAGCGAGAAGATGTGTTACGTATAGATATGTCAGTCTGTTTCGCCGCTGCCGGATAAACAATGCGGGTACCCCCTACGGTAATACCACCGGCAAATGCGCTGAAAGAGATAAGACAAACAACGGCTACGGCCAGCGTGCGCGCGCGGAATTTGCCTGAAGAAGATATCATTACACAGTCACCTTTTAAGCGTGCAGTGCCCGGCAGGATGGAATTTGACGGGCACTGCTGTTAGGACTATTCGTAGGTCAGTTTGAAGGTGGCATCAGCGTTAGCCGTACCCGCAGTAACTGCGTCAGCAATAGCAACGTACGCAGCACCGAAGTTCAGGGTGTTATCGCCAGCATGGATTGTTTGTGCGCTGGACGCCGCCGAACCATCAATTTTCAGGGGAGTGCCGTTTTGGAGAATTTCAATGCCAACGTTTTGAGCGATGTCTTTGCTGCCGCTCGCCCCATCAGGGTTGCCTGTCACCGAAATTGCGGTGCCATCACTACCGGTTTGAGTTCCTAAAAATGTCACCGCCACGGTTGAGTAACCCTTAACCGCCGGGTTGTTCCCCTTAGCTGGAGTTCCGCTTAGGTCACAGTCGGTCAGCTTGATACTAAAAGGGACTATGCTGGACATTGCTCCTTTTTTCTTTAAGGAGGTTGCCGTGAGCTGTCCCAGTTTTACAATCTGATCAGTACTATCGTTATCTACAGCGCACGCGGCGTTTACGATTTCGCCGGTAAAGTGCACTGTGCCGCCGTTGACAGTCACTGGAGTAGGTGGGGTAGGATCTGCTGCCATGGCATGACCTGCCGATCCCATTGTGACCAAGGTAACAAGGGAAAGTAATTTAAATTTTGAAGATAAACGCATGCTATTATCCTTAAAAATCAATCGTAATACGTAATAACCATATGCCGCATTTTCTTGCAGGCGCTCAGGCTGCTATCTATAAATAGCAGCCTGAGCGCCTGATAAAAAACCAACTTCAATTTCATATTTCCGGAACATAATAGAAAAACCAATTGAAGGACGAAACAATCGCGAGGTTAAAGACGCCTTAACTTTAAGGAAAGGATAAAAGCATATAGGCGTGAATTTATATTTTTTCAAGTGTTTAAATGTACCAATTTATTTTTAATAATCAACCAGCAGTAAAATGCGAACTTTACAGAAAGTAACCTGACATTTGCTCGGAGAAGAAAATCATTTACAGATATATTTTATTTCTTCTCTTTCAGCGAAAAGTTAGGTTACTGGTATCTAGGGTATACCTTGAGCAAATGTAACCTGGGAGAGATAAAATAAAACCGGACGCTTCAACACAGGATTGAAATTTTTCAGGAGGAAGGTGATTTTCCGCCCGCGCTCTGTATTATATGTGCTTCATGCAGTGTTCTTAACAGATAAGAATTTAGTTTTTCTCTCCGGCACGTCCCATTGTACCGTTCAGTAAAAGCATTCTAAATCAGCTTTCTAGCCTGATAAATTTCACCATAACACCATGCTCTTCAGCATAGCGTCAGCGAAATCAGCACCGGGCCGTTGTATCAGTGCATATATCAAATTTTCTCGAACCTGCACGGTACTCATATTACCCGTTGCGCCAGTTTTTTCAGGTCAATTCCGATCTCCAGCAGTGCCGATTAAAGACTGGCAGGTGCGGCTTTCCTTTACAGCGAAAATTGAGTTCTAGCAGGCTAGAATATATGTTGTGCTCTTTTATGCTTCCAATTATTTCGCTGCCTGCGAAGCACCTATAAAAGCTTTTTAAATCAACATCACGGATAGCTCTAAGCCGCCACGGTCAGCGCCATAATCATCGTCTTATCACATCGCATATCCGGTTTATCACAAATACCGCCCTGCTCAGCGAAATATCTTGCATGCCTGGCGTAAACTCACGGAAAACTGCGCGATTAGACAGCTGACCAGCCCAAGCTTTATCGCTGGTTTAAAGCTTTTACTTCATTAAAGTCTTTCAGTGCGTGGCACTCAAGACTAAGGTTCGCAAGCACTTCTTTAGCCGTTTTTTTAACATTAAAGCCTTTAATCCATTTAATATCATCTGGTTACTTAAAAAATTTCGCTTTCCTGTTGTAGTAAGAGTCCTCAAAAATCCCGGCTTCGACGGACTTCAGAATGGCGTTGGCCTAGTGATAGGTAAATCGAGCTTTGCGCATGGCGATCTGCTCCATTGACATAACCGTTATACGGGAAGGTCTCTAAAAGTGAATGGTTCGGTTAAGCGAAGTACTTACTCCACAAGAAAAAATGTTAACAAAGACAGGAGGGTTTTTATATAGAAAATATATGTAGTTTTTTTATAATTATTATTATTATTCCAGCGCACTGCAATATTGTTTATCTTTATTTGTACAGGGTTAATTCCAGCCCTGCAAAGATATAACATAGAGATAATGCACATGTTCACAAATAAAGACAAACAAGTTTTATCCACAAAAATTCGCGCTGGTGTGTTTTTTGACGGGACTGGAAACAATGCAAAAAATTTGTTATCAAAAGGCATAACCGATGATTATAATTTCACAAATATTTATCGTCTATACAAAACCTATGGAGCAAATGGCGCTGTGACATCTGAGAGCTCAAAAGCTCTTAAAATTTATGTAGAGGGCGTGGGGACTAAGGATGGAGAAGACAACAACTACTTAGTTGAGGCTTCAGGAATTGATTTTCTTACTAATGTCGGATGGGGAGTTTTCTCAAAGTTCAATGATGGTGTAAATCGCCTTTGCAGTAAGATCAAAGAACATCTGATGGAAATTAACGCTGCCGGAAATAGAGTTGAGATTGAATTAGATGTTTTTGGTTTCAGTCGGGGCGCTGCAATCGCTCGTCATTTTGTCAACGAGATTACAGATGTCAGTGGGGAAACATATAAAACTCTGCAAGATGTTATTTCAAGTTGTGGGTACGAAATTAGCGATGGCGTGACTATAAATTTTTTAGGATTGTTTGATACTGTCGCTACTGTTTGGAATTTCAAAAACGCGATCTGGTCTGACCCGCATGCATCAGGCAGTACAAATGGTTTGAAAGTAAATTTACCTCAAAACATTGCCAAGAATGTTTTTCAAATCGCAGCAATGCATGAATGTCGTTATAATTTCCCACTTAGTAGTCTGCAAGGTCATTATCCTGAACTAGTTCTGGCAGGTTGCCACTCTGATATCGGTGGTAATATGCTAAATGATGTGCAAGAGCTTGCATACATAACCAATAAATATATGAAGCATCCCTTTGGTACATCTGCTTATGACAGCGTAACTGATGAAATTTCAGACATCAGGAAAAGTAAAATTTGGAACGAGCTTCTGAGTAAATATGAAATTCAGGGTGGCGCGTTTTATGATCTATTCCAGCAAGGTGTTTCAATTAAGAAACCAAAGGGGGATTTACAATACGTTTCGTTGTTGGTAATGTATCAATGTGCATCAAGAAGCGGATGTGTATTTGATGATAAGGTCTTAAAAGATTACAATAATTTTGAAGGGGCTTTAAAGGAATATTATGAAGATGCATTAGAAAATATGATTAAAGTTACATCGGGCTCTGAAGCATCACTGAATCAGTCATATATTGATAACATTACAGAAGATTATATCCACATCTCTGCTTCCTGGGAAATTGTGATTAATGAACTTTTCAGTTCAGAACAGCAAAATAGTGAAATTAAACCACTTGGCTCGAAAAAAGTAGGTTGTATTTTTGGAAATATTTGGCCAGATAGGCCTGATAGTCATTGGAATAGAAAAGTTTTCCTCAATAATCAGAAGGTTTAACTCCATTAATTATATCTAAACATTGGAGTGTGTGGCGGCTTTGCCGCCACCGTCATTTGTTTCCCCTTGATTACTGTGCATGTATATACTTTTTCCTCACAGACTTGGAAATTAAAGGTGCGCAGCCGCTGCGGAGCTTTGTAAAATAAAGCTACACATTTTAAAATTTCTATTAAGTAAGCATGATATCCTAAACTCCATACAAATATATTTAAAAAAATTCTACCAAATGTAAGGAATTTTATGGACAGAGACAATAATCACGGTATGCGTGACTGGCTCATTTTCATTCGCACTGCCGAAACCGGCAGTCTTTCGGAAACGGCCCGTCAGTTAGACATTAGTACGGCGGCAGCCAGAAAATCCATCTGCCGTTTTGAACGATATCCTGACACAGTACTTTTTACGGTTCTGTCGCATTATGAGCAAAGGGGCGGCAGAAGTTGCACTGCCTGTTTTTCAGGCAACCAACAGATAAAATTGTTATGCCGGTGACAATCCATCCCTTGCGGATGCAGATACTGCCCTTTGCGTGTCATGTTGATTAACTCAATACCTGCCAGTATCGTCTGCGACCGGTGAAATGACTTAAATCCCAGCATCAGCTTTATCCGGCGTTTGATATCCCGGCGTCCTGCTCAATCAGATTGTTCAGATATTTGCTTTGCTTGACGGTGATAGTTTCTTCATCATGTTTACCGGCATTGACTATGGCCAGTGCCGCTGTATTGGCGCCACTTTTATCGATGGTCATCACCTCAGCTTCGCCATGCTGGCGAATGGCTTTGCGGAAAAAACGCAGGGCCGCTGCGGTATCCCGTTCAGCCGTCAGCAAAAAGTCGATGGTCTGACCTTCCGTATCAAACGCCCGATACAAATATTTCCACTGTCCCCTGACTTTGATGTAAGTTTCATCCATTCGCCACCGGCGTCCCACGGCACGTTTATGCCGGCGAAATGCCTAATCCAGCAGAGGTACCAGCCGTATAATCCAGCGGTGAAGCGTGGAATGGTCGACGGCGATACTGCGTTCAGCCATAATCTCCTCCAGATTTCGCAGGCTGAGTGAATAAGCCAGATACCAGCAAACACACTGAGCAATAATATCGACATGTAATGGTTTACTGAATTTGGCCA
>NZ_JYDG01000105.1:0-10413 GCF_003263545.1 Rahnella sp. AN3-3W3 | reverse complement strand
TTTTTGCGTCTATACCAGATGAATTTGGTTATACGTCTGATTGTAGTCGCGGCGAAACTGCGCCAGTTCGAAAGGTTCGATATCCAGTTCAGCGAAATAAAACAGCGCCAGTTCGGCGTGTTCGCTGCTCAGCTGTGGCGGTAAATGCGCGCGCACCAGAATATTACGCCAGCGGATGATGTTTTCTTCTGAGGCATCTTTAATAAATGTCTGATAAATAAATACAACGTAGGCAGCTTTGCGGATCTCTTCAGCGTATCCACCGCTTATTGAGCGGATAAACATCTGACTTTGTCGTTTGCCCATTTCCAGCAGCATTGAATCAATATAAACCGGCTTAATTTTCAACAGACTGGCGAGAGACGCGTTCGCTTTACGGGTGTCTGCCGTCATAAACCAATAACCCACAATAAAAACCACAACAATTGCAGCAAGCATAATCCATATCATTCTGGACTCTGGCCTCCGGCCTTTTCTGGCGTGATGTGAAAGGTGCATGCAACACCCGATGTGGGGAGTTTATCTGCTAATGACAGGAAATACGTGAAGGAGTGACAAAGAATTTGCGCCCGCTTCGCAGAATGTCATTGTAAGGTCATGGGATATTGATTAAATCAGATAAAAAGCGTGAACCATTAAAGGAGTAACGGATGGCCAGAAACATTGAAATTAAAGCCAGAATTGATGATTTTTCAGCGATGTATGAAAAACTTGCTCTGCTTGCCGACGGCTTGCCGGACATCATTGATCAGGACGATACCTTTTTTATCTGCCCGCACGGACGACTTAAATTACGCACTTTTTCGCCTGATCGCGGTGAACTGATTTTCTATCAGCGTCCGGATCAGGCAGGCCCGAAAACCAGTTTCTACCAGCTGACCGAAACTCAGGATCCCGACAGTCTGCGTGAAACTCTGACGCTGGCTTATGGCGCTGCCGGGCGGGTCATCAAACAGCGGACGTTATTTATGACCGGCCAGACCCGTTTGCATCTCGATCGGGTCAAACATCTGGGGGATTATCTTGAGTTTGAAGTGGTGCTGGACGAGAGCGAAACGCCGGAACAGGGCATTGCGATTGCTGAGGATTTACTGGAAAAGTTAGGCATCGAGCGGCAGGAACTGGTCGATCAGGCTTATGTTGATTTGCTCAATGCCAAAGGCAAACACTCTCACGATTAAGTGAATAATCACCGCCTTGCGGATCGAAGGCGGTTATGTCAGTTACTGTTACTTCGTTTCTTCCAGCGAATACGGCAATGGCTGAATGCTCAGCTGACTGGTGGCATCTTCACGCACACGCAGATTAGCGTCGGCTTCAAGGTCATTATTCAGTACCGCCTGAACCCAAACCGTGCCGTCGCTGAGCTGAACGGCCGCCAGAACGGTACCGGTACGACGCCAGTTTTCCCCGAGTTGCAATTCAAGGTCATCTGCCGGAGCGGGCACTTTGCTCGCCTTGCCGGACAACCAGTAAAGCGCGCGTTTATTGGCGCCACGGTATTTTGCTCGCGCTACCATTTCCTGACCGGCGTAACAGCCCTTGGTAAAACTGATGCCCTCGAGCGCCTGAATGTTGGTCGCCTGAGGAATAAACTGAACGGCGTTTGGTGTATCAATCACCGGGAAACCGGCTTCGATATCCAGCGCCAGCCATTGCTGACTGTCGTTACGCTGCGCCTGCTCGCCTAATTCTTCGACCACCTGACGGGCTTTTTCCGGGCTGGTCACAATCAGATAACGTTCTGCCGGCAGGGAGAAATGCAGCAGGGTGGTTTCATCTTGTTGCACGACCTGTTGCTCTGCCGTTGGTAATGTTGAAAAGAGACCTGTCAGCGCGGCGCTGGCCTGAAAACCTGCCACGCCGAGCAATACGACGTCGTCGTCAGCCGTGAACGTCACTTTAGAGAACACCGCGTATTTCTTCATTTCGGTTAACTGAGTGTCGCGCAAATTACGACGCTCAATAAATGCCATACCGTCACCACGTTTGAACAGACGAAGGTTACTCCACATTTTTCCTTTCGCGTCGCAATGCGCGCAAAGAACGTGGCTGTCGGCTGCCAGCGCATCGACATCCACAGTGACCTGACCTTGCAGGTACTTCATGGTGTCTGCGCCGGTCATGGTTACCAGCGCCCAGTCTTCCAGAGAGATCAACGTCAGCGGCAGATGAGACGACGCTGAAGGTTTTTGCGGTGGAAAGGGAAATTCGTTAGCCATTTTCTAATCCCGGTCAATGAAATGTGACTGATGCCTCATGGTAAAAGAGCCCACCCGCTTTGAAAACAGTTATTGGTGCCTTTTACGGGATGCCTTCCAGAGAATGTAAAACATCCGACAGGTTTACAGCAGGTTTTACGGCACATCACGTAGATTGACAAAACAGGGCACTGAAAAGTTACGTTGCTTGACGTGCCGCTGGTAGAATCATCGCAGACATAAAGAAACTCACGTTCTGTATCCCAACAAAGAGCCTTGTTATGGAAAGCAAAAATCAACTGGATATTAATAACCGTTCCCGAGTTCACTGGGCCTGTCGCCGTGGTATGCGCGAGCTGGATATTTCTATCATGCCGTTTTTCGAGCATGAATATGATTCGCTGAGTGAGGCCGACAAAGAGGTGTTTGTCCGCCTGCTCACCTGCGATGACCCAGATCTGTTCAACTGGCTGATGAATCACGGCGAGCCAAACGATACCGAATTACAACGCATGGTTGCCCTTATTCAGACGCGAAACAAAGCCCGTGGCCCTGTGGCGATGTGATCTCAGGGTGTCCTGGCGCAGTCAGCTTTTCTCACTGGGATGTTACGGTGCGGTGATGCTGATGATTTTGCTGGCACCCTGGCCTGCGGGTTACTGGCCTGTCTGGATGACGCTGCTGTTGCTGGTGCTGTTTGAATGCATTCGTAGTCAGCGGCGTATTACGGCACGTACGGGTGAAGTTGTTCTGACTGATGATTACCGTCTATTGTGGCGCGGTCATGAATGGCAGATTAAACAACCTGTGTGGATGATAAGCCACGGCGCGTTGCTTTCACTGCGTCGGGAGAAACTCAAAGGCGGTCTGGCGCAGGCAATGCGCAGCAGAAGGCAGCGTTTGTGGCTGGCCTCGGACAGCATGAGTCAGGAAGAGTGGCGGCATTTGCGTCAGATACTGCTGAATGCTCATCCGCGAAGCCCGGCAAAACCGGGCTGAAGTTGCGGCGTACCTGTTGCTGATGGCGAGGCGTTACAGCAGGGCGTCCATTTCCAGCAGGATTTGCTCGCACCACTGTTGCAGGCGCTCTTCGGTGAGATCAAACTGATTTACATCGTCGAGTGCCAGTCCGACGAAATGTTTGCCATCGGCACTTAGCGGTTTCGGGCTGGTAAATTCAAAGCCTTCAGTCGGCCAGAAACCGATAAAGCGAACTCCCAGCGGCACCAGCTGATGGTAAAGCATCCCAAGCGCGTCGAGGAACCATTCGCCGTAGCCGAGCTGGTCGCCCATACCGTACATGGCAACAATTTTGCCGCGTAATTTAAGCGTAGGAAGTTGATTCCAGACGGCTTCCCAGTCTTCCTGAATTTCGCCGAAATCCCATGTCGGGATGCCGAGGATCAGGATGCTGTAGTCTTCCATCACATCAGGATCAACATCTTTAATGTTGTGCAAATCAACCAGTTCTTCGCCCAGAATGTCGCGAATTTTTTCCGCAGCCATTTCGGTGTAACAGGTGCTGGAACCGTAGAAAAGTCCAATTTTCATGCTTGTTGCCATAACGTCATAAGAATACGAATGGCAGGCAGTGTAGCAGATTTGGATGCATGAAAGGCATAATGGCTGGCGCAGTATGTGCTCAGGAAACAGGAGTCGGAATGCCAAAACAAGACAATGTGAACACTCAGGATGTGACCTCTGAGCAGGCTCTGCAAGCGGTGAATCAGGCGGATCAGAGCCTGACAGAACAGTTTCTGGATATGCTGTGGATTGAGCGGAATCTCGCTGAAAATACGCTCTCGTCCTACCGGCAGGATCTGAAATCTCTGCTCGGCTGGCTGCATCACAATAAGACCGATTTGCTGCATGTCAGTGCGGAAGATTTGCAGTCTTTCCTTTCCGAACGTATTGAAGGTGGTTACAAAGCCACCAGTTCGGCGCGGTTGCTCAGCGCGATGCGCCGTTTGTTCCAGTATATGAACCGCGAATCTGTACGTCAGGATGATCCGACGGCCTTGCTGTCTTCGCCAAAATTACCGCAGCGGCTGCCGAAAGATCTCAGTGAAGCGCAGGTCGATGCGTTACTGGCTTCCCCAAGTGTGGATGTTCCCCTGGAATTGCGCGATAAAGCCATGCTCGAACTGCTGTACGCCACCGGTTTGCGTGTTTCTGAACTGGTCGGGCTCACGCTCAGTGATCTGAGCCTGCGGCAGGGGGTGGTGCGGGTTATCGGTAAAGGGAATAAAGAACGCCTGGTGCCGATGGGCGAGGAAGCGGTGTACTGGATCGAGAATTATTTCGAGCACGGCAGACCGTGGCTGCTCAACGGTCAGTCGCTGGATATCGTCTTCCCGAGTAACCGCGCGCAGCAAATGACGCGTCAGACGTTCTGGCATCGTATCAAACACTATGCGATCCTTGCGGGCATTGATGCGGAACGTTTGTCACCCCACGTTCTGCGCCACGCTTTCGCCACTCACTTACTAAACCACGGTGCGGATCTGCGCGTGGTGCAAATGTTGTTAGGTCACAGTGACTTATCAACCACTCAAATTTACACCCATGTAGCGACTGAACGACTCAAACAGCTACATCAACAACATCATCCCCGCGCGTAACCCGCCGGAGAGAAAGGACGACATGATGAAAAAAGGTTTACTGCTGCTGACATTCCTGACTGCGTGTATGAGCTCCGCGGTCCATGCTGACGATGCAGCAATCAAAGCCACGCTGGGCAAACTGGGTATGAGCAATGCCGAGGTACAGCCTACGCCGGTAAAAGGCCTGAGCGCCGTTTCCACCGACAGCGGCACGATTTATATCACTGAAGATGGCAAGCATGTTTTGCAGGGGCCGATGTATGACGTCAGCGGCACTCATCCGGTCAACGTGACTAACAAAGCGCTGGTGAAAAAGCTGGATGCGCTGCAAAACGAGATGATCATCTACAAAGCCAAAAACGAAAAACATGTGATTACGGTGTTTACCGACATCACCTGCGGCTATTGCCACAAACTGCATCAGCAGATGCAAGAGTATAACGATCTCGGGATTACGGTGCGTTATCTGGCGTTTCCGCGTCAGGGGCTGAATTCTAAAACAGAGAAAGACATGCAGTCGATCTGGTGTACAGGCAACCGCAAAACCAGTTTTGATGCGGCAATGCGTGGTGATGACATCACTCCAGCAACCTGCAAAACCAGTGATATAGCGAAACACTTTGAGCTGGGCGTGCAATTTGGCGTCACTGGCACGCCGGCTGTGGTGCTGGCAGACGGTACTTTGATCCCTGGCTATCAGCCGCCAAAAGAAATGGCCGCCATGCTTGATCAGCAGGATCCTTCACATAAAACGGGTGGTTGATTTTTCGTGACCTTGCAGACTCAACTTCGCCGCCGTGAGGCAGCGACTGGCGTGGAACTTCCCGCCGATCTTTCCCCTTTGTTGCGCCGTTTGTATCTCGCCCGGGGCGTGAAAGAAAGTCAGGAACTTGAGCGCAGCGTGCGCGGAATGCTGCCTTATCAGCAACTCGACGGCATTGATACTGCGGTCGCGTTATTGCAAAAAGCGCTGGCTGAACGTCTGCGTATTATTATCGTCGGTGATTTTGATGCGGATGGCGCAACCAGCACCGCGCTGACGCTGTTGTCTTTACGCAGCATGGGCTGCGGGAATCTGGATTATCTGGTACCTAACCGTTTTGAAGACGGCTATGGCCTCAGCCCGGAAGTCGTCGAACAGGCAGCGTCACGCGGCGCAGAGCTGATCCTGACCGTTGATAACGGTATTTCCTCTCATGCTGGTGTCACGCTCGCCCATGAAAAGGGGATTCAGGTGCTGGTCACCGATCACCACTTGCCGGGCGAAACGTTGCCGGATGCCGAAGCAATTATTAACCCGAATCTGGTCGGCTGCGAGTTCCCGTCTAAATCGCTGGCGGGCGTCGGCGTAGCGTTCTATCTGATGCTGGCGTTGCGCAGTGCTTTACGTGACAGCGGCTGGTTCGAGCAAAACGGTCTGGCGATCCCTAATCTGGCGGAACATCTGGATCTGGTGGCGCTGGGAACCGTGGCGGATGTTGTGCCGCTTGATGCTAATAATCGCATCATGGTGTATCAGGGACTTAACCGCATCCGTGCCGGAAAATGCCGGGCGGGTATCCGTGCACTGCTCGAAGTGGCGGGGCGCGAAGCCCGCACATTGTGCGCCAGCGATTTAGGTTTCGCCCTCGGGCCACGGCTCAATGCCGCCGGACGTCTTGATGATATGTCGGTTGGCGTGGCGCTTTTACTCAGCGAAGATATCGGTCAGGCGCGTGCGCTGGCCAGTGATCTGGATGCGCTGAACCAGACCCGCCGCGAGATAGAGCAGGGCATGCAGATTGAAGCGCTGGCGCTGTGCGACAAACTCGAGCGCAGCACCGACGCGCTGCCGTTTGGGCTTGCGATGTACCATCCGGAATGGCATCAGGGCGTGGTCGGTATTCTGGCATCACGTCTGAAAGAGCGTTTTAACCGGCCGGTGATTGCGTTTGCTCCCGCAGGCGATGGCATTCTGAAAGGCTCCGGCCGTTCGATTGCGGGTTTGCATATGCGCGATGCGCTTGAACGTCTCGATACGCTTAATCCCGGTCTGATGATGAAATTTGGCGGACATGCGATGGCTGCCGGTTTGTCGCTGGAAGAAAGCAAGTTCGACGAGTTTCGTGACAAATTCGCAGAGCTGGTCGGCGAATGGCTGGATCCTTCGCATCTGGAGGGTGTGGTGTGGTCGGATGGTGAGCTGTCGGCCCGTGAACTGACGATTGATACGGCTGAAATGCTGCGTGACGGCGGTCCGTGGGGGCAGGCGTTCCCGGAACCGACGTTTGACGGCACGTTCCGCATTCTGCAACAGAAACTGCTGAAAGAACGTCATCTCAAACTGATGATTGAGCCCATCGGCGGAGGTCCGCTGCTCGACGGTATCGCCTTTAATATCGATCCGACCTTCTGGCCGGACAGCAGTATCCGCGAAGTGCAGCTGGCGTACCGGCTGGATATCAATGAATTTCGGGGAAATCGCAGCGTTCAGTTGATCATCGAACATTTATGGCCGAAATAAGCGATTTTCACCCGCAATAAACCCTGCAAAAAAACGGCTCTTTGCTATAAAAAGACCGCTAATTCCGTTAGAATCGGCGGTTCGAATGGCATTGGGCCAACTCCGAATCTAACGTAAGACGCGAAAAATCATGTTTGAAATTAATCCGGTTAAGAACCGCATTCAGGACCTGTCCGAGCGGACAGTCGTTCTTCGGGGGTATCTTTGACTATGATGCCAAGAAAGAACGCCTCGAAGAAGTAAACGCCGAGCTGGAACAGCCGGACGTCTGGAACGAGCCAGAACGCGCACAGGCGCTGGGCAAAGAACGTTCCTCTCTGGAAGCTATTGTTGAAACCATCGATGAGTTGCTACAGGGCGCGGAAGATGTGACCGGCCTGCTGGAACTGGCTGTTGAAGCCGACGATGAAGACACGTTCAACGAAACGGTTGCCGAACTCGATGTACTGACCGCCAAACTGGAACAGCTGGAATTCCGCCGCATGTTCTCCGGCGAATACGATAACGCGAGCTGCTATCTCGATATCCAGGCGGGTTCCGGTGGTACGGAAGCGCAGGACTGGGCGAGCATGCTGCTGCGTATGTATTTGCGCTGGGCAGAAGCTAAAGGTTTCAAAACAGAAGTTATCGAAGAGTCTGACGGTGAAGTGGCAGGGCTTAAATCTGCAACCATCAAGATTATCGGTGATTACGCGTTCGGCTGGCTGCGTACTGAAACCGGCGTTCATCGACTGGTACGTAAAAGCCCGTTCGACTCCGGTGGCCGTCGCCATACGTCTTTCAGTTCCGCGTTTGTGTATCCGGAAGTGGATGACGATATCGAAATCGAAATTAACCCTGCCGACCTGCGTATCGACGTATACCGCGCGTCCGGTGCGGGTGGTCAGCACGTCAACAAAACGGAATCTGCGGTACGTATTACCCACCTTCCGACCAACATTGTGACTCAGTGTCAGAACGACCGCTCCCAGCATAAAAACAAAGATCAGGCCATGAAGCAGATGCGTGCGAAGCTTTATGAGTATGAGATGCAAAAGAAAAATGCGGACAAACAGCAGCTGGAAGACAACAAGTCTGACATCGGCTGGGGCAGCCAGATTCGTTCTTACGTGCTGGACGATTCCCGTATCAAAGATTTACGCACGGGCGTCGAAACGCGAAATACGCAGGCCGTACTGGATGGCGACCTGGATAAATTCATTGAGGCAAGTTTGAAAGCCGGGTTATGAGGAACCAAAATGTCTGAGCAACAACCAGCAGCGCAAAGCGCAGAAAACGTACCAGATCTTAACAACGAGCTGAAAGCTCGTCGTGAGAAGCTGGCTTTACTGCGCGAATCCGGTATCGCTTTCCCTAACGATTTCCGTCGTGACAGCATCTCTGATGAATTGCATGCGAAATATGGCGAAAAGACCAACGAAGAACTGGAAGCATTAAACATCGAAGTCACCGTCGGTGGCCGTATGATGACCCGCCGTATCATGGGCAAGGCATCTTTTGTAACCTTGCAAGATGTCGGCGGCCGTATCCAGCTTTACGTTGCGCGTGATGACCTTGCGGAAGGCATCTACAACGAGCAATTCAAGAAATGGGATCTGGGCGATATCCTGGGGGCGACCGGTAAACTGTTCAAAACCAAGACTGGCGAACTGTCGATCCATTGTTCTGAACTGCGTCTGCTGACCAAAGCACTGCGTCCGTTGCCGGATAAATTCCACGGCCTGCAGGATCAGGAAGCGCGTTACCGCCAGCGTTATCTCGATCTGATCGCTAACGAAGATTCCCGTAAGACCTTCAAAATCCGTTCTCAGATCATGTCTGGCATCCGCAGCTTCATGGTGGAAAACGGCTTCATGGAAGTCGAAACCCCGATGATGCAGGTGATCCCTGGTGGCGCGGCGGCACGTCCGTTCATCACCCACCACAATGCCCTCGACATCGACATGTACCTGCGTATCGCGCCGGAACTGTATCTGAAGCGTCTGGTTGTTGGTGGTTTCGATCGCGTATTCGAAATCAACCGTAACTTCCGTAACGAAGGCGTTTCTCCGCGTCACAACCCAGAGTTCACCATGATGGAACTCTACATGGCGTACGCGGATTACAAAGACCTGATCGTTCTGACTGAAACCCTGTTCCGCACGCTGACTGAATCCGTTCTGGGCAGCAGCGTTGTGCAGTACGGCGACCAGACTTTCGATTTCGGCAAGCCTTTCGCCAAGCTGACCATGCGCGAAGCGATCTGCAAATACCGTCCGGAAACTAATGTTGCTGATCTCGACGATCTGGCTAAAGCGACCGCTATCGCAGAATCTATCGGCATCAAAATCGAGAAGAGCTGGGGCCTGGGCCGTATCGTGACCGAGATCTTCGAAGAAACCGCTGAAGCACAGCTGATCCAGCCAACCTTCATTACCGAGTACCCGGCAGAAGTTTCTCCGCTGGCGCGCCGTAATGACGAGAACCCTGAAATCACTGACCGTTTCGAATTCTTCATCGGCGGCCGTGAAATCGGTAACGGCTTCTCTGAGCTGAACGATGCAGAAGACCAGGCACAGCGTTTTGCTGATCAGGTTTCTGCGAAAGATGCAGGCGACGACGAAGCGATGTTCTACGACGAAGACTACGTAACAGCGCTGGAACACGGCCTGCCACCGACTGCCGGTCTGGGCATTGGTATCGACCGTATGGTTATGCTGTTCACCAACAGCCACACCATCCGCGACGTTATCCTGTTCCCGGCAATGCGTCCGCAGACACAAAAATAAGTTTCCTCAGAAACAACAAAAGGGCGCTCCGGCGCCCTTTTTCATGCCGCAGATCACGCCATACGCTAACTGCTTAAAACTCCAGCGTTTATCCGCAATCACGCCTTGCTCCGCCGTCGTAACCGGTTATAATGCCAGTCGCACACCGATGCGGGTGTAGTTCAATGGTAGAACGGCAGCTTCCCAAGCTGCATACGAGGGTTCGATTCCCTTCACCCGCTCCAAAAGCTTCTTCCTTAAATCTGTTCAATACCCTACAAAATTCACAACCCAATATCTTTTATTCGTATTTCCTGTACGACGTTTTCGCACATCTAAAATTTGATCCCTGAAAAAAA
>NZ_JYDG01000104.1:0-154102 GCF_003263545.1 Rahnella sp. AN3-3W3 | reverse complement strand
TTAAAACCCCCTCCCGGCCTCCCCCTTCGCAGGGGGAGGAGCTAAAAGCAGATCATTCCTCGCTGAATCCAAGCGCCACCCCAAGCCCGTCCGCTGCCCGGACAGACACACGGTTAACGTCATCCCTGAAGGGTATTTCCCCCACCCGCAAACTATTCCGTACTGCCTCCAGCGATCGGGTGGCGAATTCCAGTCCGACCATCCGCGCGCTGCCGTTTTCGCCTTCCGGCACAATGCCGAATTCAGCGGTGGCTTGCTCCGGCGTGATAAACCGGACGGTGGCGCGACCCGCGCGCAGGGCCACTTCCTGCGGTCTGATCTCCAGTGCAGCGGCACCAAATAACTCTCCATAGACTTTTGCGGCGTCCTGCGGATTTGCTGCAGAAATCACGAAGCTGGTGATATCAGCCACGGCGTTCGGGTGGTTTTGCCATTCGTTGCGCCACACCAGTTCCGGCGTCAGATGATGACAGAAGAAACTGCGGCCATTCGGTACGCGGCTGGCGGCCAGCGGTACGGTACGGAAACGCGCATTCGGCGAGGTGCCATCGTTGAGCGCCACAGGGCGGAAGAATTCTGCCGGTGCGGAACCCGCAATGTTTTGCTGTTGCAGATGTTCGTACACCGCCGATGAATTCTGCGTTTTCCACACCAGACCGGTCAGGCCAAGCGGCGCCTGCCACAGGTCTTTGCGGGTGTGCGCGTTGCCCGGCTCAAAGCCGAGCAGTTCCAGATAGTTTTCGCCGAAAATCGCCAGATGATTACTGGATCCCAGCGAGTGATGGCCACGCGGCGTGAGATGGAATCCCAGACGGCGAAACTGCTGCCCGGCCTGATCCAGTTGTTCGGCGACGTTGATCACCACGTGATCAAGCTGCGGGCGAAGGGGCTGCGGATGTTGAGCTTCAGTCATTAAACGGTTCTCCCAGCGTTAACATCAGACGGTTTGCCCAGGCGAAGAACGCCGCAGACTGCGCCAGATCGACAATCTCAAGTTCGTCTAAACCCTGTTCGCGCAACGCCGCAATGTGCTGCTCAGTGGCGACCGGCGGGGTAGCGGAAAGCGCGGCGGCGAAATCAATTTCGGCCTGCCAGCGCGGGGATTGTTCTTTGCTGAGAATGCCACCCGGCGGGGTGTCGATCAGGCGCTGGACATCTTCCGTCTGTTTGGAAAGCTGGCTGGCTTTGCGTGAATGCACCGATGCGCAGTAAATACAGCCGTTGATTTTGCTGGCGACGGTGGCGGCCAGTTCGCGCTCTTTACGCGGCAGCCCGCCGGAGGTGTAGAAAATTCCTTTGTCGGTCAGCGTGCGCTGCTCGAGCACCGGCAGATTACGGCCTAACAGGCGGAAATAGTCGGAATCCGTATGACCGAATTTCGCCAGGATCGCTTGCTGGGTTTCATCAAATTCTTCCAGCTTTTTCGCCGGTATCCACGGCTCCCAGCCCAGTTCTTCCTGGGTAAAGGCCTGTGGTGCATCGCGGCCACTGTGGGTATTCGGTTCGGTGCGCCAGAACGCGGCACCGACCGGTTTATTGCTGCCGTTATCTACCGGCTTGCCGCCAATCAGCCGGTAGCTGCGCAGCACACGGCTCTGGAAACTGACGAAAGCGATCAGTTGCGACAGTGTGACAATCGCATCTGCCGACCAGCCAGCTTTTTTCAGTGCCTGCAAATGCGCCGGCGTCGCGCTGGCAGGTTTGAAACTCAGGCGTTCACCGTGCGTCAGCGCAGCGTCGAGACGGGCAGTTTCGTCGATGTCGGGCAAATCCTGCAAACGTTCGGAATAGTGGTTAGTCAGTTGCGAATCGCCATGCCAGCGCGCGACGTTTTGCGCTAAACGCAGGCGTTCAGCCAGTGAAAAATCCACGCCATCCTGTTCGGTAAACAGCGCGTCATAGCTGCCCTGTGCGTGACGGGTTGCGGCATCACGCGTGTCGCGAGCCTGTTTCAGCGCCGAGTCCGGGGCGATGTCAGCCAGCTTTTCCAGCAGGTCGGTCGAATAGGTAGTCATAGGGCTTCCCTTGAGAATGAGGAGTCGGCAGCGGAGGTGGAAACACGGCGTTGCGGCGTGCGGCGAACCCAGCCGAGCGCGGGCGCAACGTGACGGGCAATCAGTTCGATGGAACGTAAAATGTAAGGGTGCGGCGGATCGATGGAATGCACCTGAAACGCCAGATCGGTGACACGTGCCAGCGCAGTATCGGCCTGCAATGTCGCGGTGACCTGTGCCGCCGTGCCGAGATGCACGTCGAAAGCGCGGATGTAATCGTCCAGCGTATCGCCTTTCACAATCTGCCCGCTGGCGCGGTGGTTTTCGGCCTGACGGCGTAAGCCTTTTTGCGCCAGTTCACGAGCTTCATCGCCGTTTTCAGTGACGAATGCGGTACGCGATCCCATGATGCGCGGCGTCACGCCTTCCGGCAGTGCATCCAGATAGGCATCGATAATCGGGTTTTGCAGTTCATCGAGACGTAAATCAGGCGCATCTTGCGGACGTGGCTGAGTGCGCGAAAGCATCAGCCCGTCGCCGGATTTACCGGCACGTGCGCCGCCGTCCACCGAGAACGTCGCCTGCCAGACACGGTTCGCCAGTTGTGGTGCCGCCGGATATAAACGGTTATCGGTGCCTGCCAGCGGTTCGCCGCGCCAGGCGGTGAGCAGGGTTTGCAGATTGTTGCCAAAGGCCTTGCCGCGATCCTGACTTTCCAGCCCGAACGGCGGGAATGACGTCGGCGTACCGCCCGAGCCTAAACCGATTTCAAGCCGTCCGCCGGAGAGTAAATCCAGCACGGCGGTGTCTTCGGCAACGCGCAATGCGTTTTCCATCGGCAGCGTGATCACGCCAGTGCCGAGACGGATAAAGCGGGTATGCGCTGCCACCTGCGCGAGGAAAACCAGCGGCGCAGGCAGGCCGCCCTCGGCCTCGTGAAAATGGTGCTGCGCGACCCACGCGGAATCAAAGCCTAACTGTTCGGCATGAATAATTTGCTCGGTCGCCAGCCGGTAACGTTCCTGCGCGCTGGTGTTGTCCAGCAGGCGGGTGAAGAATCCAAGACGTTTACTGCTCATAATGTCCCTCTTTTTTCTGTACGGACGGTCATGTACGGGTTCAGGCGGCGCGGTGGCGGCCGGGTATGGCGTCAATCAGCTGGCGGGTGTAATCGCTGGAAGGCAGGGCGAATACGTCTTCCACGTTGCCGGAATCTACCTGCTGTCCGCGGTTTAACACCGAGACGCTGTGCGAGATTTGCCGGACGGTTGCCAGATCGTGCGAGATAAACAAATAGGTCAGGCCGAGTGAATCCTGTAACTGTGAAAGCAATGTCAGGATTTGCGCCTGCACGGTGACGTCGAGCGCCGACGTCGCTTCATCAAGGATCAGCACTTTCGGCTCTAAAATTAATGCGCGCGCAATCGCCACCCGCTGGCGCTGCCCGCCGGACAGTTCACGCGGTTTGCGGCTGAGTAATTCTTCCGGCAGCGCCACGCGGCGGGCGATATCCAGCACCCGTTCACGGCGCACGGCAGCGGGAATTTTTTCGAAATTCAGCAGCGGTTCTTCAATCACTTTGAACAGCGTTTGCGACGGATCCAGCGAGGCGAACGGGTTCTGATACACCAGCTGGATTTTCCTGCGCAGCTGACGCAAGGCTTCGCCTTTCAGGCGCGTGATGTCTTCGCCGTCAATCAGCACACGTCCGCTGTCCGGTTTCTGAAAACCGAGCAGAATGCGTGCCAGCGTGGTTTTGCCGGAGCCGGATTCGCCGACCAGCGAATGCGTAGTGCCGCGCGGAATACGAAATGACACATGATCTACAGCGCGGAACGCCGCCTGATTTTTGCCGCCCAGCGTGAAATCATGGGTGATGTTTTCGACCACCAGCACCGGATCTTCCGACGTACGAAGTTGCGCGCGGTGGCGGCCGGAAAGGGCAGGGATATCGGCGAACAGCTGGCGGGTGTAATCACTTTTCGGCGCATCCAGCACCTCGCGGGTGATGCCCTGTTCCTGCACTTTGCCGTGACGGAATACCAGTAACCGGTCGGCGCGTTCAGCGGCAATCGCCAGGTCATGTGTCACCAGCAACACGGCCGTACCGAATTCACGGCGCAGTTCGTCGATCAGATCCAGAATGCGTTTTTGCACCGTGACATCCAGTGCGCTGGTCGGCTCATCGGCGATGATCAGCGCCGGTTGCAGCGCAATTGCAATGGCAATTAAAACGCGCTGTTTCATGCCGCCGGAAAGTTCATGCGGATATTGTTTAGCCCGCTGTTCAGGATGTGACAGGCCAACGCGGGAAAGCAGTTCCACCACGCGGGCGTTGCGCTGCGCACGCGGCAGTCTCTGATGGATATCAAGAATTTCCGCCACCTGCGAACCGATGGTTTTCACCGGATCCAGCGAACTGGTCGGATCCTGCGGTATCAGGCTGATGCGCGCGCCGCGCAGGGCATCCAGACGGCGCTGCGACCACTGGCTGATGTCCGTGCCGTTCAGGCGAATTTCGCCCTGTTCGATATGACCGTTCTCCGCCAGCAGGCCAATAATCGCCTGTGCGGTGGTGGTTTTCCCTGAGCCGGATTCGCCGACCAGCGCCAGCACTTCTCCGGCGTTAATCGTAAACGATACGTTATGCACCACCGGTTTGCCGTCGTAGGCAATTGATACGTTTTCCAGTTCGAGAACCGGCGGAGCGTCATGCGTAAAAGTGGCCTGTGCGTTCATCGCGTTCTCCTGCGTAATGACTGGCTGATGCGGTTGGCGGAAAGCACCACTAACACCACGACCACGCCGGGGAAGGTGGTCAGCCACCAGGCTGTGGAAATGTAGTTACGGCCTTCGGCAATCAGTAACCCCCATTCCGGCGTCGGCGGCGGCGTGCCGTAACCGAGAAAGCTCAGGGTGGAAATCGCCAGAATGGCACTGCCGAACTGCAGTGCGGAAAAGGCAATCACTGAGGTCAGCGAGTTGGGCAAAATGTGTCGCCACAAAATGGAGAAGAAGGAACCGCCGCTGCCATACGCCGCTTCGACGTAATCGCTGTGACGCACCAGCACCACTTCAGCACGTGCCAGTCTGGCGAAGTTGGCAACCGACGTCACACCGACGGCAATCGCCGCATGAACCGTGCCGAAACCAAGCAAAATAATCACGCTCAGCGACAGCAGCAGGCCGGGGATGGACAGCAATACGTCGTTGATGCGCATGACAATGGCATCCACCAGACCGCCGCTGGCACCGGCTGCGAGACCGAGTGCGGTGCCGAATACCAGCCCGAGCGCCACGGCGACCAGCGCGCCGGAAAGTGAATGTGATGCGCCGTAGACAATACGCGCGTACACATCGCGGCCAAGCTGATCCGTGCCCAGCCAGTGTCCGGCCTGCGGCGCGAGACGCTGCGCACCGGCAATCCCTTCGGTGCCGCTGTAATCCGTAAATAAACCAGGTGCAATCGCCCACAAAATGACGGTCGCCATCACCAGCCACGCCAGGATTAATCCCGGTTGCAGGCTGGCCGGTTTCCAGCGGCGGCGTTGTGTGAGCGGCAATGAAAGCGTACTTTTGCCAAGCGGTAAGCTGCTCATGCGGTGGCTCCCCGTGAGTTTTTAGAAGCAGAAGCTTTAAGGCGCGGATCGAGTAACGGATACAGCAAATCGACCAGTAAATTGATGCCGACAAAGGCGGCGGCGGAAATCACCACAATCGCCTGCAATATCGCGACATCCTGATTGTTGACTGCCTGCTGGGTCAGTTGTCCGAGGCCGTTAAGACCGAAGACAGTTTCGGTGATCAGTGCTCCCGCAATCAGTTCGCCGAACAGCAAACCGGCAATGGTCAGCGCCGGAAGCAGGGCGTTGCGTGCCACATGTCGCCACAACACGCCGCTGCGGCTGGCGCCTTTGGCGCGGGCGACGGCGACGAACGGTTGGGTTTGCACCTGATCAATGCTGCGGATGAGGATCTGCGCCAGCGGCGCGGAAATCGGCACCGCCAGCGTGATAATCGGCAAAATCAGCCCGACCCATTCGCCCGGATTGATCACCGGGATCCAGCGCAGGTGGAACGAAAAGAACTGAATCAGCGCGATGCCCAGCCAGAAGGTGGGAATGGAAATAAACAGCGACGGCACTGCCTGTAAGGCGTTTTTCAGCCAGCCGAAATGCAGCAGGCTGGAAAGAAATGCCAGCGCAAAGGCCACCACGGCGGCCAGTGCGAAACCAATCAGCGCCAGACGCAGCGTCGGCGGGAAGTTGCTGCTGAGTAATTCGGTGACCGGTACGCCAGCCTGAATCGAATAGCCCAGATCCCCGCGCAGGAAATTACCCAGCGTATGCAGATATTGTTGCCAGACCGGCACATCCGCGCCGTACGCAGCGCGCATATCGGCAATCTGCGCCGGGCTTAATCCCATGTCCGGGTTCTGGAATTTAATCAGAATCGCATCGCCGGGCAGCACCTGCAACAAGATGAAGGAGACGGTAAACGCCGCCCACAGCACCAGCAATGCCTGCCCGAATCGACCGCTTACGTATCGGCTCATGATTGACTCCCGTCTGTTAATGCTTTTCCAGCCAAGCGCCATAGAAGCTCGGACGCCCGACCGCTTCAAAGCTCACGCCTTTGAAATATGGCGCACCGGCAAACACCTGCGGCTCTTCGAAAATTGGAATCACGTATGCCTGATCGAGCAGGTAGTTCTGCACGTCGCCGGTCAGTGCCAGACGTTTTTTCGGATCGACTTCGGCAGAGATCGCGGTCAGCAGATCGTTGAGTTTGTCGTCGCGGAAGCTTTTCACCTTGCTGCTCAGGCCACCTTTTTGCAGCAGCGCATCGCGGTTAGTTGGGTAGAAGGAGCTTTTAATCACGTCCGGATCGGCACGTCCGACTTCCACCACGTTGGCCGGGGTTTTCTCAGGATCGAGGTTATCCGCCACTCGGCTGCCCGCATCGCCCGCCAGAATATTCAGCTTCGCGCCGACCTGGCTCCACTGCTGAGAAACCAGCTGCAACACTTCTTTGTTCTGCGGTTGTGGCAGGGATTCATAAATAGTCAGCGACAGCGTTTTGCCGTCTTTCTGGCGTATGCCGTTCGGACCCGGTTTCCAGCCCGCTTCATCCAGCAGCTTTTTGGACAGCGTCGGGTCGTAAGTCAGTTTGTTACTCAGATCGACATAACCGGCCGCCGTTTTGGCAATCACAGACGTGGCCTGCGGATAGTTTGGCGAGAACAGCGTGTCGACAACCTGTTTGCTGTTGGTGGCATGCAGCAGCGCCTGACGCACTTTCAGATCCGACACCAGTGCGTTGTCCGGACGGAACGAAATGCTGTCGTTAACGCCTTTGGTCGGCGCGGCATAAATCGGGAAGTTCTGGTCTTTAGCCTGTTTCTCGTCATACGCCTGAACCTGACGGATGAAATCAGCCTGACCCGCCAGCAGCGCGCCGATACGTACGCTGTCTTCGCCGGTGACGATCACTTTGATACTGTCAAGATTGGCGCGACCCTGCTGTTTGAGGTTTTTCGGCCCCCAGTTGTAATCCTTCCGCGCCGTCAGATCGACTTCACGTCCCAGCGTTTCTTTGCTGACCACGAACGGGCCGGAACCGATGATGTGCGTGGCGTCGCCCAGCGCATCAAAATTGCGATCCAGCGTGCTCAGCGACACCAGACCGGAGCCAATCGTCGCGGTGCCCTGCAGGAAGCCCGGCGAGGATTTTTTGAAATAGAACTTCACGGTCAGCGGATCAACCACTTCGCTGTGGTCGTAATTGTTGATGACTTCGGAAACCGGCAGGTGATGCGCTTTATTGCCCAGACCGTAAGTATCAAAGTTTTTGGCGACCGCGCTGGCGTCCAGCGGCGTGCCGTCGGAGAAGGTTACGCCCGGACGCAGCTTGAATGTGTATTCGGTTTTATCGGCATTGAAAGTCCAGGATTCGGCGATCCAAGGCTCAATCTCCAGCGTCTTCGGATTCTGATAGGTCAGTTTATCGGTGATCTGATTCAGTATGCCGCCGTTGGGATAGAAGCCGCCTGCGGGCGGATACAGGTTAGTGTGCGCCTGTTGCTCGAGATAAATCAGGGTGCCGCCCTGTACCGGTGTGCCGTCAGCGGCGATGGCGGAAAACGTGCTGGTGAGAAGTGCCCCTAAAGCCAGTGCGCGGGTCACCGCGTTAATCCGGCGAATGTTCTTCATCGTTAAACCCTTTTTCTTATTTGGTGTGATGGCAGGTGAATGACATATGCGTTCTTAGAACGAAAGTGCTGAGCCCATAACAAACCAATTTAAGGGGGAGGTGAACGAAGGAATTTTGCAATCGTTAGCTGGAAACGGCATTAGGGAAAATGGGCGGGAGGAAGAAAGAAAAAAACCAGCGGCTAATCCGGACGGGTGGACCGGATAACCGCTGGCGATCATCAAAAATGATGAGCTAAGGAGAAACTGAGGTCGTCAGTGATCTTTTAATGCAGCTTCTGTGCCAGTTTTTATTTCAGGCTGTGTTTTTACCTGTTTGCTGCGGCTCAGGAAGGCATTCAGCAGAATCGCACCGAAAGTCGCGGTGCCGATACCGCCCATGCTGAAACCGCCCAGGCTCAGGGTAAAGTTGCCTGCGCCCAGTACCAGCGTGACCGCCACCATAATCAGATTGCCGTTAAGTCCCAGATCCACCTGATTTTGTACCCAGATACGCGCACCGGCCACGGCGATTAATCCAAACACCACAATCGACGCGCCACCGAGTACCGGCCCCGGAATGGTGTGGATCAGTGCACCAAATTTGGGCGAGAAGCCCAACACGATGGCAACGAGGGCGGCGGCGACAAAAATCAGCGTGGAGTAGATTTTAGTTACGGCCATCACGCCGATGTTTTCTGCGTAAGTGGTGACGCCGGTACCGCCCGCCGAGGCGGAAAGTAAGGTCGCCAGTCCGTCACCGACAAAGGCGCGACCCATGTAGGGATCCAGGTTTTTGCCGGTCATGCCAGCCACCGCTTTAATGTGGCCGAGGTTTTCAGCCACCAGAATTACCGCGACCGGTGCAATCATCAGCATGGCGTGAGAGCTGAATACCGGCGTGGTGATGGCCGGCACGCCAAACCATGGCGCTTGTGCCACGGCGCTGAAATCCACCGGAGTACCGAGCCCGAGTCCGTTAGTGATCACCATGTAAATCAGATACGCCGCCACCAGCCCGAGCAGCAGCAAAAGACGTTGCACCAGACCGCGGGTGAACACCGCCACTGAGCCGATACACAGCACGGTCATCACCGCCATCCAGCTGTCGAATGAAGAAGCCGATACGCTGTTAATGGCAATCGGCGCGAGGTTCAGGCCGATCGCCATCACCACCGCACCGGTGACGACCGGCGGCATCAGGCGTTCAATCCAGCGCGTGCCGACCGCCATCACTACAAAACCGATCAGCGTATAGACCACGCCGCAGGCAATAATACCGCCCAGCGCCACGCCGATATTCGGGTTGGCGCCGTGGCCGCTGTAGCCGGTCACCGCGATCACCAGCCCGACAAACGCAGCACTGGAACCGAGATAACTGGGCACACGCCCGCCGACGACCAGGAAGAATAGCAAGGTGCCGATGCCCGACATCAAAATCGCCATGTTGGCGTCAAAACCCATCAGCAAGGGCATTAAGACGGTGGCACCAAACATTGCCACCGTATGTTGCAGACCCATGATCACTGTCGATCCGAACGGCAGTCGTTCATCCGGTGCGATCACCGCGCCATCCAGATTGCCTTCTCTTTTACGCCATTGTGGAAACCAGGTATTTGCCATGCACGACCCTTACTAAGTTGAGAGGATTGAGTTATCAGGCTATCTGACGCATCAGCGGGTGATAGCGCCGGTCGAAATACACCAGTCCGTGGCTGTCGTCGTTGCGTCGCAATGCAACGGCTTCACAAATCAGGATGTCATGGGTGCCGACGCGGGTGATTTGTGTGACTTTGCAGTCAAACGACACCAGCGCGTCGGTGAGGATGGGCGAACCCGTGGCGAGACGTGCCCATTCGGCGGCGTCAAAGCGTTGTTCCATCGGCGTTTTTCCGCCGAATAAATTGGACAGTGACTCATGACAATCAGCCAGCGTGTTTACGCACAGCACCTGATTTTGCGTAAACGCTGAATGCACGGATGCTGAGCGGTTCAGGCAAACCAGCAATGTCGGCGGCGTATCGGTCACGCTGCACACGGCAGAGGCGGTGAAACCTGCACGTCCGCCGGGGCCGTCGGTAGTGATGATATTGACGGCAGAACCGAGACGCGCCATCGCATCGCGATACTCTTGTTTCTCGACAGTGGCTTGTTTTTCAACGGCGGCCTGTTTTTCAACAACGACTTGTTTCTCAACGACGGGCATATCGGTCGCTGACAATGTGGCGTTCAGGGGGGATTGCATGGTCATGTCCTCAGAATTTATTCAGTGATGCTTACAGCACACGGCAGGCGCGGTTGAAATCAAGGCGCGGCGCACGGGGATACACTTTGCTGTGATCGCCGTAACCGATGTTGATCAGGAAATTAGATTTCCAGCCTTCCTGCGCCAGAAATGTTTCATCGACTTTGGCGTTGTCAAAACCGGACATCGGCCCGGTATCCAGCCCGAGGGAGCGGCAGGCCATGATCAGGTACGCGGCCTGCAAGCTGCTGTTGCGAAATGCCGTGTCATGCGCCAGTTGCGGGCTGGAGGTGAACCACGAACGGGCATCGCCGGAGGGATACAGTTCCGGCAGCAGTTCGTAAAATTCCGGATCCCAGGCAATGATCGCCGTCACCGGTGCGGTCATCGTTTTTTTCAGATTGCCGCCCGAAAGCGCAGGAGCCAGTTTTTCTTTCGCTTCCTGACTCTGTATAAACACGATGCGCACCGGGCTGCAGTTGGCCGAGGTCGGGCCCATGTGCGCCAGTTCGTAAATCGTTCTCAGCTGTTCGCCGGTCACCGGTTTATCCAGCCAGCCATTGTGGGTGCGGGCTTCGGTGAATAAAGTCGCCAGTGCGCTGGCGGTTAATGCTTCGGCCATGATGTCTCCGTGGGCAGGTGACCGGACGGCGTAGCGGGCGCTTGCGCTGAATGTCGCCGCAGCCAGTCCAGTAAAATCGGGTTAAAGGTTTCCGGGTCGGTCACGCTCATGGCATGGCCGCCGTACAGCATTTGTGTGTGTTCGCCCTGGGGCAGGCGGGAAGCCAGAACCACCGAACGCGACCACGGCACCAGCAAATCGTCTTTAGCGCTGAAGGCCAGCGTCGGGGCAATCACCTGGTCCAGGCTGTCCGTCAGGTCTGAATCCATCAGCGCCTGCAAGCGGTGCAGCAGGTTTTCCATCCCCTGAAAATGCGCCACCTGATGCTGGCGCTCTTCCTGCAATAACGCCTCATGTTCAGAAAGCCAGTCACCCGGATACAGAAACAGCGGTTGCGCCTGCACATAGGCATCCACACCGCTATTGAGCAGCAGATTCTGCCGCACTTCAAAACAGCGCCGCGTCTGGCTGTCGAGCTTCGTCCAGCCGTTAATCACCACCAGACTTTGCAGCAATGCCGGATATCGCAGGGCAAGATGCAGGCCGATAATGCCGCCGAGAGCGTGACCGACCAGATGACAGCGGCTGATTTCCAGCTCGTTGAGCATGCCTGCCAGCTCATCGGCCATGTCTTCCATGCGGTAACCGGCGGGCACCGTGCCCTGACTGACGCCGGTACCGTGCTGGTCGTAAACCACTACACGAAAATGTTCCGCGAGCATCGCCAGCTGTGGCTGCCAGAAGCCGCCGGAACCGCCGAGACCGGAAGAAAGCACGACGGTTTCTGCATCAGCATTTTTCTTACCCAGTATCTTGTAATACATGCTGTTACCTCAGGGAGTTCAGGACAGGTTCCATCGCACGGATTATTTGCCGATATGGGCGATGGACGCGATTTCGATCAGCGCATCCGGTTTCACCAGCCCGCACTGAATGCAGAAACGTGCCGGTTTTTCTCCCGGAAAGTATTCGGCATACACCTGATTCACTGCGCCGTAATTTGCCCAGTCGGTGATGAAAATCGAGTTCATGGTGACGTCATCCATGGTGCCGCCTGCGGTTTCGATCACGCTTTTGATGATCTCCAGCACATGACGGGTTTGCGCAGCGGCATCGCCGACATGCACCACGTTATTGTGTTTATCAAACGGCAGGGTGCCGGAAACATACACCACGCCATCGGCGAGAGTGCCCGGAACAAAAGGTGCCAGCGGAACGCCGCTGCCAGCCGGAATAATGGCGCTTTTAGGCATCGTTAATCGTCCTTTTCAGAAAGCGGTCAGGCCGCGTTTTGTTCAGTTTTGTAGCCTACGGCGTCGCAGAAATTGCGCACGCTGGAGACCCAGCCAAAGAAGGTTTCGATGTTATAAATCGCGGCTTTTTGCGCGAATTCAGGTCCGGCCTGATGGGTGGCGTCTTCCAGCACCACGCCGAAATATTCGAGGAAGAAACCGTCGCGCAGCGTGGATTCGACGCACACGTTGGTGGCGATGCCGGTGAACACCAGATGATGAATACCGTAACTGCGCAGCAGGCTGTCGAGCTGGGTATTGAAGAAGCCGCTGTAGCGCGGTTTGGGCAACACAATGTCGCCGGGCTGTGGTTGCAGTTCGTCCACCAGGTCATAATCCCAGTCGCCTTTTGCCAGCAGTTTACCCATCAGTTCCGGGCGCTTGCGCATGGTTTTCAGCGCGTTGGATTTATGGAAGTTCGGCGAACCGGCACCGCCAGCTTCGACATACTGGTTGTCCCAGCCGTTCTGGAAGAAAATCACTTTGATACCGGCGGCACGGGCGGCAGCAATCGCCACTTTGATATTGGCAATCACCGGCGCGGTGGCGGAAACATCAAAACCGGCCAGATCCAGATAACCGCCCTGTGAGGCATAGGCGTTTTGCATATCCACCACAATCAGCGCCGTTTGCTGCGGCGTGAAAGCAATGGCTTCAGGACGTGCTGTGAGGATCGTTTCCTCGCCGGTATTTTGGGGTTCGCGGCGGACCACAGTTTGATTCTCAACAACGTTCATCATGCGACCTCTTTTTGCTCAGTGCCGATGTGCTGGCGGGTTTTCATTAATGGCTGGATGTAACGGCCGAAGTTTTCAATGCCTTGCACAAAATCATCAAAGGTCAGCAGCACGCCGCCTGCGCCGGGCACGGTGTCGATTTCGTCGAGCATTCTGGCGACGCTGGCGTAAGAACCGACCAGTGTGCCCATGTTGATATTGACCGCGGACGTCGGGTCAGCCATCTGGCGGACGTTGGTATCGGCGCCGGATTTGGTGTCTTTGCTGCTCTGATCGGTGAGCCACGCCAGCGCATCGGCGTCGGCACCGTCTTTATATAACTCCCATTTAGCACGGGCAGCGGCATCGGTTTCGTCGGCAATCACCATAAACAGGACATAAGAGGAAACGTCGCGGTTTTCAGCTTCTGCCGCCGTTTTCATGCGCGCAGCGGTTGGCGCAAAGGCGGTGGGCGTGTTAACGCCTTTACCGAAGCAGAAGTTGAAGTCGGCGTGTTTGGCGGAGAACGCCATACCGGCATCGCTCTGGCCGGCGCAGATCACTTTCATTTCGCTTTGCGGACGCGGGCTGACGCGGCAGTCGTCCATTTTGAAGAATTCGCCGTCGAGCGTGCAGTGGCCGGTGCCCCATAGGTCGCGCAGAACGCTGACGTATTCGGTCAGGTAGTCATAGCGGCGGGTGAAATAGTCGTCTCCCGGCCACATGCCCATTTGTTCGTATTCCGGTTTCTGCCAGCCGGTGACGACATTCACGCCGAAACGGCCATTAGAGATTGAGTCGATAGTCGCCGCCATGCGGGCCACGATCGCCGGAGGCATCACCAGCGTGGCGGCGGTGGCGTAAAGCTGGATGCGGGAGGTCACGGCGGCAAGACCGGCCATCAGCGTGAATGACTCCATGTTGTGTTCCCAAAATTCGGTTTTGCCACCGAAGCCGCGCAGTTTGATCATCGACAGCGCGAAATCGAAATGGTAGTGCTCCGCTTTCTGCACGATGGTTTTGTTCAGTTCGAAGGTCGGTTTGTACTGCGGCGCAGTTTCTGAAATTAACCAGCCGTTGTTGCCGATAGGAATAAAGACACCGATTTTCATAGCTCACCTCGATTGAAAATAATAAGTACCAAAACAAGGGCTTGCGAAAATCTCTGCGCGGCTTGAGTGCGTCCTGCGGGTTCCGAATTGCACCGTGCTGAAATCTCCAGACGGAAAGGTTATTGCAAAGCGGATGCCAGTTTTTAAATCATGATGATTATCAGCAGGTTAAAAACAAGTCCGAAATTTTGGTGGAGCAAACGGTCTGTTTCAGACCATCTGGTCAAAAATAACTGCACGTTTATCAGGCAGGATTGAGCGTAAATGGTGCAGAATTGTTAATTTTATAATCCTTAATGGTTACGCATTAATATTGTCAGTGTTACTTCCATCATCGGGATGCATAGCGATAGTCGCCTGTAGCGCCATTTGCTATGATTTCAGCCTTGCCGTTTGTCTCAGGGAGACGTTGTGAAGCCATTGGTCGAACCTCCGCAGCCTGCCGCCGGAGAGAAAAAATCCCGTCAGACGGCGGCGAAAACCCCGTCGCGTCGCTCGCGGGCGGTCGCTGCCAAGCGCGGCAACATCATGGCGGCGGCGCTGGAATTCTTTTCGTTGTACGGCATTCATGGCACCAGTCTGGATCAGGTTGCCGAGCGCGCCGACGTGTCAAAAACCAACCTGCTGTATTACTTCCCGTCAAAAGAAGATTTGTATATCGCGGTACTGAAAGGGCTGCTGGATATCTGGCTGGCGCCGCTGAAAGCATTGCAGTCTGATCAGCATCCGCTGGAAGCGATACGTGAATATATCCGCCTGAAACTGTGTGTATCCCGTGACCATCCGCAGGCATCGCGGTTGTTTTGTCTGGAGATGGTGCAGGGCGCGCCGTTGCTGAAACAGGAACTGGGCGGGAGTTTGAAAACGCTGGTGGAAGATAAATCGGATGTTATTCGCGGCTGGATCAAAGATGAGCTGATCGCGCCGGTTGATCCGATGCAGCTGATTTTTATGCTGTGGGCAACCACCCAGCATTACGCGGACTTTGGCGTACAGGTTGAGGCTATCACCGGTAAAACGCTCAGCGATCCTGAGTTTTTTGAACAGACGGTGAATAACGTGCAGCACATTATTACCGAAGGCATTCAGCTTCGGGCTTAAAGAGGTCAGGATGGATTCGGTTTCTCAGTTAGTATTGGGCGCGGCGGTCGGTATCGCGGTGATGGGCAAACGCGCGCCGGTGTGGAAATCCGCACTGGCCGGGGCAGTCTGCGGTACGTTGCCCGATCTGGATGTGTTTTACGATCACGGTGACGCCATCAGTAATATGACGATGCACCGCACTGAAACCCATGCGCTGTTGTATCTGACGTTGATTTCACCGCTGCTGGCCTGGCTGATGGCAAAACTGCTCAGCGGCGGGCGGCATTTCAAACACTGGTGGGGCGCGGTCTGGCTGGCGCTGATCACCCATCCGCTGCTGGACTTAATGACCGTTTACGGTACGCAGCTCGGATTACCTTTCACAAACTATCCGTTTGCGGTCGGCAGCATTTTTATCGTCGATCCGCTGTATACCTTACCGCTGATCATCGGCGTCGGGCTGGCGCTGTACCGCGAGCAACAGCGCGGGATCACGTGGAATAACGTGCTGCTGGGGGTGAGTTGTTTGTATCTGGCCTGTACCGCTTTCGAGCAACACCAGGTGACGCGGCATGTTGGCGAGGAATTACAACGCCAGAATATCGAAAGCACGCAGGTGCTGGTCACGCCGACGCCGCTCAATTCGCTGGTATGGCGCGTGGTGGTGATGAATAAGGACAGCTACGGCGAAGGATTCACCTCGCTGTTGCATCCGGATTCACCGATCCGCTTTCGCTTTTATCCGCGCGGCGAAGCGTTATACGAGGCGCATAAAGATAATGCGTTTCTGGCGCGCGTCGCCTGGTTTAGCCACGGTTTCTTCAGCGTAAAAGAGCAGGGCGGCCACATTCTGGTCAGCGATTTACGCATGGGACAGGAACCGGATTACACCTTTGTGTTTGATCTCGGCGAAATGAAACCCGGTATGCCGCCAGAACTGCCGGTGAAAGTGGCATCCGCCAGACCGTCCGCCAGAAAAATGCTGGATCAGTTCTGGCAGGCGCTTGAAGTGGAGTAATCCGCAGTAAGGTGAAAGGAGCCGGGTGGCTCCTTGTTTGTATCACTCGTTGTTTTACTGATATTTACTCAACGTTTCCTCATCAAGATACGGTGCCTGCCAGACCTTAATTGCTTTATTGATCAAATCATTTGCCCGGCCCTTGATTTGTTCTTCATTCCACTCATCAACCTGACGCATCCAGGTATTAAGATGAAGTGGCGAATGATCGAACCCTTCCTCACTGCACTTTTTCTTCTCAAAGGATTTATCACTCATTTCCGCGTTGTAACCGGTAAGCGTCAGATTACCTAACGAATGAAGCCACGTTTCCTGAACCAGCTTCCAGTTATCACCCAGTTGCTGTTGCCATTCATTATTCAAATGCGGATTTTGCGGCATGACATGTTCAATCGTGTAGTCTTCAACATTGATGGGTTCTTTTCTTTTGTAATTTTCCAGTCTTTCCAAAAGATAGCTGCCATTACGGAAGTTATAGACGTCTTTTGTCAGCAGCGCATTTTTGAATTCCGTATCCAGTGGGAAAAGTTTATAGGTCGTGAGCAGGAGGAAAGCTGCCTGAACGCTTTCTACGTACTGTTCCTGAATTACAGATTTATAGAGGTTTGCAAAAGTTTTATTCAAGCTGTTGGGTGGAATGCCGCAGATTGAACGACGGAATACGTAACTTTCGACAAGGCAGAGTACTTCGATAAGCTCCTCTTCCGAGATAACATTGTTGGCATAATCAGAATATACAGCGAGAAGGAATGGATAGCAGACATCGACTCTAATCCGGGATATTCGTCTAAATACATTAAGTATTTTTTCTGAAGGTTCCTGATGTAATGCCATATTGGTGTAGAAATTGGCATAGCGTTGGACATCGGCCAGCAACGCGTCAAGGGTACTTGTTCTCAGCCAGTCGTAAGCATATTGCTTAAATTCGTCATATACCTGCGCGATACGGCTGATATTTCCCGTTTTGACTGAAAGGTAATCGCGCATAAAAGCATCAAAACGTTGCGTGTATTCGTCTCCAAAGCCTTGCTCCATTGGATACCAATACTTTTCATACAGTTCAGTCTGCTGTTTATGGGGTTGTCCCATCAGAACGTAATTTCGAATTAGATCTGCCTGTGAGAGATCAAGCCCCGTACTGTTTAGACTTTCGAAAATCAACTGTGGATTATCAACATTTTTCTCGAGTGCCACATCCACTACAAACAGCCGCATCAACCCGTTGTAAATCGCGATTGCTGTCGTCGCGTTTATCTGTGACTTGAAAAACTGATAGTTTTCTAAAATGCGCTGAGAGGCGGGCTCTGTGTGTGGGATCTCTTTCAGTAGCGAGATGAGTGTCTGCTTATCCCTGCGTGTCAGAAGAAGTTTGTAGTGAAGATCGCCATCTTCTTCGGCATTGAAAAGATAATAGTTTTTAAGTTTCGTTGCGTTGGTATCGATAATGTCGGGATTGTCTTTCGCGAAATCAGCCAACGCTGCGATCAGTAATGTGACGGTCGTCAGACGTTGCTGACCATCAATCACCTGTAATTGCGGAACATCGCTGACGTTGTGCAGGCTTTCCTGAAAATAGACCACTGAACCGACAAAATGACCGTGAATATCTTCACTGTCACTGATTCGCAGGATATCGCGAAGCAATTGTTCACATTGAGCTTGTTGCCAGCTGTAAGTGCGCTGATAGATGGGAATTACAAATTGTTTTGGGCCTTTAATCAGGCTGAGTAAATTCGCTGCGGCAGCTTTCATTACAATCAATCCTTTGGTTTTTAAAATAATCCCCAAAGGTTACGCGCCATACTAAGGGAGTGCATTATATGAAGTATTCAGAAATGCTCGCAGTTGACCAGCGTCAAAATTAATTGATTTCCTGATGATTTTTCTGAAATTTTTTAATAAAAAAGAGAACCCGAAAATTCTCTTTGTCGAAATGATTTCAGTGATTACGCCCGGCGACTTCTCGTGCGCAACCAATAACCGATCCCCAGCACCACAAACCACAACGGCGTGACGAGAAGCGCCTGACGGGTGTCATCCTGTAAGGTCAGCAACACCAGAACGAAGGCGAAGAATGCCATACAGACCCAGCACATCAGTTTACCGAGTGGCATTTTGTAGATGGATGCTTCGTGCAGTTGAGGGCGTTGACGGCGATAGACCAGGTAAGAGCAAAGAATGATGGTCCAGACGAACATAAACAGAATCGCCGAAACGGTCGTGACCAGCGTGAAGACCGTCACCACGTTTGGGATCAGATAAATCAGTACCACACCGCCGAGCAGGCAGATACAGGAGAAGGTCAGGCCGTTTGACGGCACCGCGCGGGAAGAGAGTTTACCGAACGCTTTCGGCGCATTGCCTTCCTGTGCCAGACCAAACAACATGCGGCTGGTGGAGAACACGCCGCTGTTAGCGGAAGAGGCCGCCGAAGTCAGCACCACAAAGTTGATAATGCTCGCCGCCGCGGGGAGACCGGCCAGCACGAACAGTTCAACAAACGGGCTTTTATCCGCAACTACGTGGCTCCACGGTGTGACGGACATAATCATGATCAGCGAGAAAACGTAGAACATGATGATGCGCAGCGGAATGGCATTAATCGCGCGCGGCAGGGACTTCTGCGGATCTTTGGTTTCGGCGGCAGTAGTGCCCACCAGCTCGATTCCGACAAACGCGAACACTGCTATCTGGAAACCGGCAAAGAAGCCGCTGACGCCTTTCGGGAAGAATCCGCCGTCATTCCATAGATTGCTGAAGGAGGCGACGGTGCCTGCTGGAGTCTGGAAGTGGGTCAGCACCATCACCAGTCCGGCGATAATCAGCCCGACGATGGCGACGATTTTGATCATCGCAAACCAGAATTCCATCTCACCGAACATTTTCACCGTGGCTAGATTCAGGCTGAGCAGCACCAGAACGCAGAGCAGGGAGGCGATCCATTGCGAGAGGCCGGGGAACCAGAATTGTGCGTAGGCGGTAATTGCCACGACATCCGCGATGCCGGTCACCACCCAGCAGAACCAGTAGGTCCAGCCGGTGAAATAGCCAGCCCACGGGCCCAGCAGGTCGGCGGCAAAATCGCTGAAAGATTTGTATTCGAGGTTGGACAATAAGAGTTCGCCCATCGCACGCATGACGAAAAACAGCATAAAGCCGATGATCATGTAGACGAAGATGATGGACGGACCGGCGAGGCTGATGGTTTTTCCCGAGCCCATAAACAGGCCGGTACCGATAGCGCCACCGATGGCGATAAGCTGGATATGGCGGTTGGAGAGATTTCGCCGCAGACCTTCCGCGTTCTCTTCCTCTGGCCGGGCGAGGATTTTTGACTCTTCTTGCATGTTGTATAGATTCCTGTTTTTTGCTTTCTGCGTATGAACTCCGCCATATCGCATTCATTTACGGCAATTATTCGAGCTCTGAGGCTCTTATATCCTCTCAGCTGGAACGACAGCCGGAGTGAGTGATTGTAATAATAATGTTAATTTCGAATATGTTATAACCGGCATGAAAAATGCCAGCGGGGGTAAATGTATCGTAATTTTTACATAGTGGATAACTGAGTGTTAATTAATCAGGTATGAGCCGAAGGGGAAGAATAATACCTTTTTTTGGTGTGATGAGCTTCACAAATATTTACCGGAAAGACGGTAAAAAAAGTAAGGGTAAGCGTTTGACATCATCAGGGTAGAGGAGAATAATTCGTCCCGTTGGGTCGTTAGCTCAGTCGGTAGAGCAGTTGACTCTTAATCAATTGGTCGGCGGTTCGAACCCGCCACGACCCACCAACAATTCGCAAGCCCTTGCATTATCTCCTGCAGTTTTAATTCTCCTTTCATTATTACGTAATACGTTCTCCGCCAGACAATATAAGCCAGAGATAAAAGAACGCCTTTTGTTCTCAGAAGGTTTTTGTTCTTAAAAAATCGATGAAGTTTTGTTTTTAAATTAACCAGCAAGTTGGGATTATTCACACAAGCCTTAACGGCTGTAATGACTGAATGATTATGGAGAAGTCAGGCCCCTGAATGAGGCCAGAATATGTTATGGCGAGGTGATGCAGGTATATATCAATACATAATTGTCGTATTGGGAGTCTTACCATTCTTTAGCTGTTTTGCACCCGCATACACAAGCTGAAAATCAGCAGATGAACGTGGGTGATAAAAGTACGTTCTTCAGCAAACTGACTGCTGCGTAAAACGACCGTTTCGGATCGGTTCTGTTTGGCAACCAGCAACTCAATCCCTTTTTCACGAAATTCGTCTTCGTATGCCTTAACTATCCCTGCGGGAGCGATGAGTGTGTAACTGTACATAATCATTCCTGACACTGAGTTGAACATCTGATCGGATAAATCTGATTAAGAATATCAAATACGACCTGATAACTATTAGCAATTCGGGTGATGGTTTTTTATACGGATGTCACAAATCAGCACGACTTTTAAGAGCTGCGGACACTTCACCGGTTGCCGGTACAGGTTTTTTGTTGCCCGTTGCGCGCACGCTGCTATCATTCGTTCATAAACTCAGGGAGATAACGATGAAAAAAACACTGGTGGCCTTGGCTGCTTTATTTTTAGCCGGGTGTGCGAGTAATCCTTATGAACCGACGCTTCAGGTTAAATCAACCTACGCGAATGCCAGCGCGGTTGCGCCAGAAGGGCAAACGCATATCCGTTTGCATCGGTTAGAACAATCTTCGATCATTCCGTTTGAGAAGACTTGCCCGCTGCTGGTGATTCTGGACGGAAAGACAATCGCCACTCTGCATTTCAATCAATATGTGGATTTGAATGTGCCAAACGGTATGCGCAAGATTGAAGTGCGGATTGCCTGTGCGCTAACGAAAACCACTGGCTCGATCACGGTCGATGCGAACGGGAAAAGCATCAGTCTGGAAACCGACCGTAGTTTCTTCGGAACCTACAATATCCGGCCTGAAGGCAGCACTAATAAGTAATAAAATGAAAAACCCGCGAAAGCGGGTTTTTTATTGTCAGCCATTTATCTGCATTTTCAGATGTACGGTTTGGACCACTCAAGAATCTGATCGTGCTTCAGCGGGCGTGAGAAATAGAAACCTTGCACCGAATCGCACCGAAGCTCTTCCAGACACAACAGGGTATCGTTGTCTTCAACCCCTTCCGCCACCACCTGATAACTGAGCGCATGCGCCATTTCTATCATCGATTTCACAATGACTTTGCTTTTGTTGTCATTGCTGATGCCCTGAATCAATGACTGGTCCAGTTTCAGCGTATCCGCCGGGATTTTTTGCAGGTAATTAAGATTACTGTAACCGGAGCCGAAATCGTCCAGCGCGATGCTGATCCCCATATTGCGTAGTGCATCCAGCGAAGCCACGGCGTGCGGATTATTCGCCAGCGTCTGAGTTTCAAGACATTCGATTTCCAGCATCGAGGGCGATACCTGATGCAGAATCAGCGCGTTGTGAATGCGCTGCACCAGATCCTGTTCTACCAGATTATTGGCGGTCAGGTTAATCGATACCTGAATTTGTGCGCCGCGTTTTTGCCATTCGGCAATTTGCATCACGGCCTGGGTGATCACCCAGTTGGTCAGCGGAGTAATCAGCGGTGTTTTTTCAGCCAGAGGAATAAATTCGGACGGCGAAATCACGCCGAGAGTCGGATGCTGCCAGCGGATCAGCGCTTCAACTCCCTGGAATTTTTTATCGGCCAGACGAATTTTCGGTTGATACAGCAAATGGAAATCTTTGCAGGAGGCAACGGTTGCCATCAGATCATTCAACAGGTTAAAGGCGCGCCGCTGGATAACATCCGATTCCTGATGATAGGGCATCACCAGCTGGTTTTTGCTGATGGCTTCATGCAATGAGGACATCCCCTGCCGCATGATGTTTTCAGCGCAGTCAGAGGTTGGCGAAAACACCGTATAACCGGCATGCAGGCGGACATTTATCGGAATGTCGCTGGTGATACTTTTCTGAATTCTTGTCGCCGCATTTTCCAGCTGAGTGAAGATTTCTTCCTGCTCATCAATGCGCTTGATGAGTGCAAAGCGACCCAGCATCAGGCTGTACACTTTGTCATTTTCGTTGAGTTCACTGCGCAGGAATGAGCCGATATCTTTGAGGATATTTTCGACTTTGGGGATACCAATGGCACGGCCAATGTCATAGGCGTAGAGCGTATCCAGCGTGTCGATCATTATCAGCAGATAAGCGGTATTGTCCGGCGCTTTGATCAGTTGCCCGATGTCTTCCATCAGACGCTGGCGGTTAGGCAAGCGCGTAACGATATCAACAAAACTCATGCTGCTGCGGGATTCGATAATGTCGATGACAATCGCCGCCAGATCCGAAAGCATTTCTGTTTCCTGAACGGAAAAGTCGCGGGGATTTTTATCTGCCAGGCATAAGCTGCCGACAGCAAAACCTTCACGGGTAATCAGCGGGGCACCGGCGTAAAAGCGCATCCCTTCTTCACCAGTGACCAGCGGGTTCTCGTTAAAACGGGGATCCAGAGTAGCGTCATTCACCACCATCACAGACGAAGAGCGAATGGTGTAATCGCAAAAAGCGATATCCCGTGCGGTATAACACAGCGCGGTATTGGTTTTAGATTTAAACCACTGACGATGCTGGTCAACCAGAGTAATGATGCAAATTGGAATATCAAAAATCTGCTGAGTGAGACGGGTAATCAGATCAAGGACTTCATCCGGATTGCTGTCAGCAATCTTGAGTTTTTGCAGCGCCGCAAGCCGTTTTTTTTCATTTGGATTCAGAACCCTTTTCATTCTGTACGACCTCTGATCGCCGAGCTGGACGCGTTTAGTTATGCACTATAGCGTGACTTTGATTCATTTATCATTTTCTTTTGTCCGTTTTGCGAGGGTGGCTGTCAGTTAGTCAGGCGCAGGAAGTTATCGTTTGCGTAGTATGAATCTACCGGCGCATCGCAGCTGCCTCTAAACCTCAAGGAGAATCGTATGTTAAACGACCCGTCGCAGAAATATCGCCCCTTCCCGCAGGTCAATTTGCCTGACCGGCAGTGGCCGGGAAATGTGCTCAGTGCGGCACCACAGTGGTGCTCAAGTGATTTGCGCGACGGTAATCAGGCGCTGGCGGAACCCATGGATAATGCGCGTAAACGTCAGTTTTTCGATTTGCTGATTAAGTGTGGTTTTAAGCAGATTGAAGTCGCATTCCCGTCGGCATCGCAAACCGATTTTGATTTTGTTCGCGGGCTGATAGAAGACAAGCTGATCCCTGATGACGTGGTGATCCAGGTTCTGACGCCATCGCGTCCTGATCTGATTGCGCGCACCTTTGAAGCTCTGAAAGACGTGCCACGCGCTATCGTGCATTTATACAACGCCACCGCGCCGGTTTTCCGCGAAGTTGTTTTCAATCAGGACCAGGCTGCAACCTGCGAACTGGCCGTGCGCGGCGCGCAGCAGATCCGCCAGCTTTGCGAACAATATTCGCAAACCGACTGGACGTTCGAATATTCACCGGAAACTTTCTGTTTTACAGAACTGGAGTTTGCGCTGGAAGTGTGTGAAGCCGTGGCGGATGTCTGGGAGCCGGGCGCGCAAAGACCGATGATCATTAATTTACCGGCGACTGTGGAAGTCAGCACACCGAATATTTATGCCGATCAGATTGAATGGTTCTGCCGTCATTTCAGCCGCCGCCAGCAGGTTTCCATCAGCGTGCATCCGCACAATGACCGCGGGACCGGCGTGGCGTGCGCCGAACTGGCCATGCTGGCGGGTGCAGATCGCGTGGAAGGGTGTCTGTTCGGAAACGGTGAACGCACGGGGAACGTAGATCTTGTGACGCTGGCGCTGAATCTCTATACGCAGGGTGTTGCACCTGAACTGGATTTCAGTAATTTGCAGGCTATTGTGGAAGCGGTGGAAGAGTGCAATCAGTTGCCGGTGCATCCGCGCCATCCTTATGCGGGGGAGCTGGTCTTTACAGCGTTTTCTGGTTCGCATCAGGACGCTATCAAGAAAGGATTTACGGCGCAGAAAGCCTCAGATAGCCCGTACTGGCGCGTGCCGTACCTGCCGCTGGATCCTGCGGATGTCGGATGCAGCTACGAAGCGGTCATTCGCGTCAACAGTCAGTCAGGGAAAAGCGGGGCGGCGTGGCTGCTTGAGCAAAACCACGGTCTGAAATTGCCACGTGGCTTGCAGATTGATTTCAGCAAAGCCGTACAGCGCGAGACCGATACGCATGGCAAAGAAATGAGTACCAGTGATATCTGGCGCCTGTTCCGCCAGCGTTATGGTTTAACTGAACAACCGGCGATCAAACTGCTGGGTTATGACATCCGCAGTGATGAACAAAACGTCTGTCATTTCAGCGCGCGGATCCGTTATCGCAATGAAGAACAGCATATTTCCGGCAGCGGCAATGGTCTGCTTTCCGGCGCAGCTGATGCATTGCGTCGCAGTTTCGACGTGCAACTGGAGATCGGCGATTATCATGAGCATACGCTGGGGCATCAGAGTCACAGCCGTGCGGTAGCCTATCTGAGCTGTCAGGGGCGTCCGGGGGAAACCTGTTACGGCGTTGGGATCGACAGCGATGTTTCCAGCGCATCTTTGCAGGCGTTGTTTAATGCAGCCAGCGCCATAATGGCTGATTAATGTGGCTGACTGATTTTTCTGGTTAAGCTGTCTGATTAAAGTATTCGCTGGGTGAAACGCCCAGTAAACGGCGGAACATCGCACTAAAGGCACTCGGGCTGTCATAGCCGAGTGCCAGCGCCACATCAATCACTGATACGCCAGCCGCCAGCTGATTCAGTGCTTCGAGTAATTTCGCCTGACGTACCCAGTCACTAAAACGTAATCCTGTTTCACGCTGAAAACGGCGCGAGAGGGTGCGGCTGCTGATCCCCAGCCGTTGTGCGACGTCTTCCAGCTCCCAGGATGAACACAAGTCTGCCCGGATCTGCTGAGTCAGTATCAGAAGCTCCGGCTCCTTCGGTTCCGGAAGATGAAGCGGTAAGCTCGGCAACAGACGTAATTCGTCAAGCAAAAGCTCCATAATGCGTTCGTCGCGACCGCCGGGGAGGTAATCGACCGGAACGGTCAGCGAGGTGAGGATCAGTTCGCGCAGCAATGGCGAAATTTGAACAACCTGACATTGTGCGGGCAAATCTGCACGGGCCAGAGGCTCAACAAACAGGGTGCGGGCTTTGACGCCACCGATAAAACGCAGGCTGTGCTCGACGTAAGCGGGTAACCAGACGCCGCGTCCGGGTGGCACTATCCAGGTTCCGAGCGTGGTATGCACTTCCACCACGCCGGATAAAGTATGAATCAGTTGTGAACAGCTGTGGCTGTGCGCGGGCTCACTGTCGCCATGCTGGTAATCGATAGCCAGAGGGGCTATCGCCTGGTGAGGAGCAAGGAAGTTGTGCTGCATGGATCAATGATGTTGTTGATTCTTGGCATCTTCAACGGCTTGTTTCGCTTCTTCTGCCGCTTTCTGAATTTCTTCTTCAGTCAGTTGTTCCGAAACTTCCAGCAGTTCTCCCAAGCCGTCACTGACATGGACATCATCGGCTTTGCTTTTGTTTTCTTTATTCTTTTCGTCGCTCATGCTTTTGTTCCCGTTAAATGAATTCAGGACTTAACTATAGCAGAGAGTTAGCGCAGAAAGTGCAGGGTATAAACGGGGAAAGGCAGAGCCTGTCGGGCGACAGACTCCTGAATACATTACTGGCGGTATGCGAACTTAATTTGTTGCAGGGAGTTTTTGAAGACTTCAGCCTGTTGCTCGTCTTCCATCTGCGCAACAAAACGCTCCATGTTCAGCATGACTTTACCCGCATCAGCCTGACCGATGGCTTTGAGGATCAGGGTCAGCGTGGCTTTCAGGCAGGCAACTTCGGTCGCCAGTGTTTCAACGTTTGCTTCAGTCGTAAAATCGCAATTACTCATTATTTATATCTCCTCAGGCTGGCTGCCAGGCAGCACGCCGAATTCTAAAGGGCAGAAAAATGGGGCTAAAAATGAACTCACCCGTTCGTGCCGGGTGGAAAGTGGCGGCATTTTAGCATAGTTGGCAGGTTTTAGTGCATCGCCGGTGTCGGCGCTGTCAGCGCGTTTATTGGATATAAACATATAGTGCTTTTGTACATGGAGTAAAGAATACTAAACATTATTGCCGGACGAGAACATTTCATCCCCACGTGCAGATTTATTCATATAATCCCGCAGCAATTCGTGCGATCGCAAATAATCATCGGCCATATCAGATATATATGAATGAGGTTTGCTGGCGGTTAAATAGACAGCACTGTTAACAATGGGGTTTAAGCCTCAAAAGACAGCGGGCATTATTTTTTTGCAGAAAAAAAGACAGGATGGATCCTGCTGTTTTGCCCTTGATTAAAAAGCCTTTTTTATAAATTATTAATACAGGTGATGGCATTTCTCATTTACATTCAGCAAAGTAGTTTTTTGCAGACACTCCTTGGTCAGGAAGGCATGTTAGAGTAAAATACGCGGGCTATAATAAATAACTGTGTCTTCCTGATTTAAAAACACTGCCTTGACATGCAGTGGGACGAGTTAGTTGATGCTGGCCTCTAATTGCCACCTTCTCTTCATTTATACGCTGTCTGAGAACAATATTAATGTTCGCCGCGTTGGAATACGTAAGACTGGCCTGAAGACCCTGACGGTGTGTTGCCCTTATTTTTTGGAGAATTCTCTTTGATTAGCGTTCTTCTTGTTGATGACCACGAACTGGTGCGCGCAGGGATCCGACGCATTCTTGAAGATATCAAAGGCATCAAAGTTGTTGGTGAGGCGCAATGCGGTGAAGATGCCGTCAAATGGTGTCGTACCAATGATGTTGATATTGTCCTGATGGATATGAACATGCCAGGTATTGGTGGGCTGGAAGCGACGAAAAAAATCGTCCGTTTCTCCCCGGATATCAAGATCATCATGTTAACGATTTATACTGAAAACCCGTTGCCGGCCAAAGTGATGCAGGCGGGGGCGTCAGGTTATCTGAGCAAAGGTGCTGCACCACAGGAAGTGGTCAATGCGATTCGTCTGGTCGATTCTGGTCAGCGTTATATTGCGTCTGATATTGCACAGCAAATGGCACTGAGCCAGATAGAACCTCAGTCTGAAACACCGTTTGATTCCTTATCTGAGCGTGAATTACAAATCATGCTGATGATTACCAAGGGACAAAAAGTGAATGAAATTTCAGAACAACTGAACTTGAGTCCGAAGACCGTTAACAGTTATCGTTATAGGATGTTTAGTAAATTAAATATCAGCGGCGATGTTGAGTTAACCCATTTGGCTATTCGACACGGTTTGTTCAACACGGAGACTTTATCAGGCAGTGAGTGATGAGCGTTTCGACCCCAAGGCCTTTCTGAAAACGGTCACCAGCCAGCCCGGCGTCTACAGGATGTATGACGCCAGCGGCACCGTAATCTACGTAGGTAAAGCCAAAGACCTTAAAAAACGTCTTTCGAGCTATTTCCGTGTCCAGGTTTCCAGCCGCAAAACCGAAACTCTGGTCAAAAATATTGCGCAAATCGATGTCACCGTTACGCATACGGAAACGGAAGCGCTGCTCCTCGAGCATAACTATATCAAGCTGTATCAGCCACGTTACAACGTCTTGTTACGTGATGATAAGTCTTACCCGCTGATTTTCCTCAGCGCGGATAATCATCCAAGAATTACGGTTCACCGCGGTGCAAAACACGCCAAAGGCGAGTATTTCGGGCCTTTCCCGAACTCTTATGCCGTGCGTGAAACCCTGGCGTTGCTGCAAAAACTTTTCCCGATCCGCCAGTGCGAAAACAGCGTTTACAGCAACCGCTCGCGCCCTTGTCTGCAATATCAGATTGGCCGTTGCCTCGGGCCGTGCGTCAAAGGGCTGGTGAGTGAAGAAGATTATAAAGATCAGGTTGAATACGTTCGCCTGTTCTTGTCCGGTAAAGATCAGCAGGTAGTTACCCAGCTTGTTAACCGCATGGAAGAAGCCAGCAAATCGCTTCGATTCGAAGATGCCGGACGGATAAGAGATCAGATCCAGGCCGTGCGCCGCGTAACCGAACGTCAGTTCGTGTCCGGTAACAGTGAAGATCTGGATGTCATCGGCGTGGCCTTTGAATCCGGTATGGCTTGTCTGCACGTATTGTTTATCCGGCAGGGCAAAGTGCTGGGCAGCCGCAGCTATTATCCGAAAGTGCCGGGCGGTACTGATCTTGGTGAAGTGGTACAAACGTTTGTCGGGCAATTTTATCTGCAGGGCAGCCAGCAGCGGACACTTCCCGGTGAAATCTTGCTGGACTTCAGTCTGGCGGAAAAAGACCTGCTGGCCGAATCGCTTAGCGAGCTGGCCGGGCGCAAAGTGCAAATACAGAGTAAACCGCGCGGCGATCGTGCACGTTATCTGAAACTGGCGCGCACCAATGCTTCAACAGCCCTGACGACCAAGCTGGCGCAGCAGTCGACAATCCATCAGCGGCTGGCGGAGCTGGCAAAAACCCTGCACCTAGCTGAAATTAACCGCATGGAATGCTTCGACATCAGCCATACTATGGGCGAGCAGACGGTCGCATCTTGTGTGGTTTTCGATGGCAATGGTCCGGTGCGTTCTGAATACCGGCGCTATAACATCACCGGTATTACGCCCGGCGATGACTACGCTGCGATGGCGCAGGTGTTGCATCGCCGCTATGGTAAAGCGCTGGATGATAATAAAATCCCGGATGTCATCTTTATCGATGGCGGTAAAGGGCAGCTTGGCATGGCGCTGGATGTGTTCAATTCACTGAATGTGGAGTGGGATAAATCCAAACCGTTGCTGATTGGTATCGCCAAGGGGGCGGATCGCAAAGCCGGACTGGAAACGCTGTTCTTTGTGCCAGAAGGCGAGGGGATTGCGCTACCGGCAGATTCCCCGGCTCTGCATGTTATTCAGCATATTCGCGATGATTCACACAATCACGCCATTACAGGTCACCGGCAGAGACGCGCTAAAGTCCGCACTACCAGCGCACTGGAAGAAATCGAAGGCGTCGGGCCGAAACGGCGTCAGGTTTTACTGAAATACATGGGAGGCATTCAGCCATTACTGAATGCCAGCGTAGAGGAAATTGCACAGGTACCGGGTATTTCTATCGCATTGGCAGAAAAGATTCATAATGCGTTGAAACACTAAGGGCGTTGTAGCAACATACTCATAATATCCACACCGGACAAACAGTTACCTTCGCTATGCAATTTAATATACCTACGTGCCTTACCCTGTTTCGCGTTGTACTGATACCGTTCTTCGTGCTGGCCTTTTACCTGCCTTATCCATGGGCACCGCTGGCTTGTGCGTTGATCTTCGTTTTTGCCGCCGCGACTGACTGGTTTGATGGTTATCTGGCACGTCGTCTGAAGCAGACAACCCGCTTCGGTGCGTTTCTTGATCCCGTCGCCGACAAAGTGATGGTGGCTATTGCGCTGGTGCTGGTGGCGGAGTATTTCCACTCCTGGTGGATTACGTTACCTGCTGCGACCATGATTGCCCGTGAAATTATCATTTCAGCATTGCGTGAATGGATGGCTGAAATTGGTAAACGCAGCAGTGTGGCGGTATCGTGGATTGGTAAAGTGAAGACCACAGCGCAAATGCTGTCGCTGGTCGCGTTATTATGGCGTCCGGATGCGATTGTTGTGGGCGTGGGTGTCGTGGCGTTGTACATTGCTGCGGTGCTGACTTTCTGGTCAATGTTCCAATATCTCAACGCTGCGCGCCACGATTTGCTGGAACCCTGATCAAACTGACGTAAAAAACGTCAAACGATCGCCAGAAGCGATAATTTTATTGACTCAATCCGTCAGGTCAGTAGAATGCAACGCATCGGAAGGCAGCCAGTCTTATGCAGAAGATTAGTTAAAAAAATCAGTACGTTCTGATTAAAGCGGGAATAGCTCAGTTGGTAGAGCACGACCTTGCCAAGGTCGGGGTCGCGAGTTCGAGTCTCGTTTCCCGCTCCAAATTTTATTAAACTGGTTCGTGAATTGGTTTAAGTGCAAGACAAGTAGTAAGATTTAAGGCGCGTTAACAAAGCGGTTATGTAGCGGATTGCAAATCCGCCTAGTCCGGTTCGACTCCGGAACGCGCCTCCAATTTTCCCGGAGCCCGGGTGGTGGAATCGGTAGACACAAGGGATTTAAAATCCCTCGGCCTTAGGCTGTACGAGTTCAAGTCTCGTCCCGGGTACCATGGGAAAATGCAAAGAATAATCAAAAGCAATATAGTAGTAATGTCGTTATAGCCACCTTCGGGTGGTTTTTTTATGTCTGCAATTCAGGCACTTCCCGTTGCTCCACTCTGATACGACGCATTCTGTTGCCAAGAACCTATTGCCACAAAATCGGCGCAATAAAAAAGGCCACCTGCAACAGGGGGCCTTAAGTGTTTCTTCAATAACATCCTTCGCGCAAAGAGCCGCAGTCAGAGTTTTATTTCTGAACAGAATGCTGGTTATGGATAAAAAGAATGAAGAAAATCAGATAGTAAAACAGCCCCGAGGGGCGTTTTTAGGGTCAGAATTCACCCGGTGATTCAGTATTGCTCAGTGCCCTGATAGATAAAGGCAGGTGGTAGTTAGGCTGGCTGGTGAAAAACGCCTGCAGGGCAACGCGTTTCTTACGGTCAATTGAGATCTCTTCCATGGTTTTACGGAAGATACTGTACCGGCCACAAGATGTGCAGGTCACAGTAACAATTTTTGCGGACATATTGACCGACGTCTTATTCGTGCTTTGGCACAACGGACACTCGTCTTGAGCGCTTACAACTGTGGAACTCATAAAACCTCCGGTTTTACTTAGAGCGGGCAGTAGTCTAGCACAAAAAGGCGCCAGTTACTTAACGATAATTTAATTATCAGTGGATTTCAGCGCCAACTCAGTGTAGAGAGCCCACAAACCGCTGATGCCTTGGGAAAAGTGACCGCCGGTTTTCTTCATACTGTTCATTTCACTTCCGTGCTTCTCACTTCACCTTCCTGCGTTACACTTAAAAGATTCACTTCTCCTATGGATCCTTGCTTCATATGACTTCCGCTTTATACCAGCGTATCTATGGTTCGGTTTACAGACATATTTATATCGTCGGGGATTTACACGGCTGCCTGAGCCTGCTTGAAGAGCAGCTGGCGAGAGTAGCTTTCGACCCGCATCGGGATTTATTGCTGTCAGTCGGAGATCTCGCCGACCGTGGGCCTGACAGTTTGGGATGCCTGAGACTGTTGAATGAGTCCTGGTTTTCCTGTGTCCGGGGCAATCATGAACAAATGGCTATTGATGCAGTGAATGAAGAAAATATCCCCCGCTGGCTGCGCAACGGTGGCGACTGGTTTTATGCACTGGAAGGCGACAAACAGGAGGAAGCAAAATCACTTATTCTTCAGGCTGATAAGTTGCCACACGTTCTTGAACTGACCACCCGTGAAGGCAAGCTTATTGTGGTCGCTCACGCGGATTATATTTCCGATGATTATGTTTTCGGCAAGCCTCTGGATGGGTATGAGATTATCTGGAACCGGGATCGCGTTAATTTCGCTCTGGCAGGGCGTTACAAACCCATTTCCGGTGCTGACGAGTTCTATTTCGGCCATACGCCGGTGGAATCCGCGATGCAGTTTGCTAATCAGTTTTATATTGATACCGGTGCGGTTTTTGACGGCTATCTGACGCTGCGCCAGTTGCAATAAATTGAGGCGTTGCAGGGGTTTGCGGTGAGTGCCGGGCAACGGTATAGTGAGCGGCTGCGAAACGGTAAGGGCGTGAGATAACATCATGGAAAGTAAGCGTGAAGACAGGATCCAGCGTCTGTTACTGGCTTTAAAAAAAACCGACAAAATTCATCTGAAAGAAGCGTCGTTGCTGCTCGATGTTTCCGAAATGACGATTCGCCGTGACCTGAATTCCGCCCCCGCCCCGGTTATTCTGCTGGGCGGTTACATCGTTATGGATCCCAAAAATAGCCCTTCCACGCATTATTTTGTCAGTGAACAGAAAATGCGGCAGATAGAAGAAAAGCGACGACTTGCTTCGCGTGCTGCCAGCCTCATCCAGAATAACGATACTGTATTTTTCGATTGCGGCACGACTATGCCTTATGTGATTGAAAAAATTGCCGAAGACTGTGTATTTACCGCTATTTGCTATTCACTGAATACATTTCTGGCGTTGCAGGAAAAACCGCACTGCGAGGTTATTTTGTGCGGCGGGGCGTTCAAATCCAGCAACAGTATCTTCACGCCGATAGGGCGCAGCAGTGAACTGGATTTTATCCGGCCCTCGAAAGCGTTCATTTCCGCTGCTGGTGTGAGCATTGAGCATGGCGTGACGTGTTTCAACTTTGATGAGCTGTTGATGAAACATCAGGCCATTGAACGTTCTGCGCAAAGCATTCTGGTGGCTGACAGCAGCAAGTTCGATCAGGTGCGACCGGCTGCGATCGCACCTCTTGCCCGTTTTAATGTGGTGGTCAGCGATGCTGAGCCACCACAGGCTTATATCGATTTTTGCGACCAGTCTGACATCCCGTTGCTAGTTTGATCATCTAACGTATCGGCGGGATTTTCTCCACCGACTGATACAGCACCACTTCCCAGATGCCATTTTTTGAGCCATCACTGAGATAGTGCTCAAAACAGGCCTTACCATCCGGACGGTAATGACTGCTGGCGAGCAGCTGGCTGTAAAACTCACGCCAGGCTTTCTCGAAATTCTCATCTGTTATCGTGGTGTGGTATGCCGCATAAGTGCCACCGGGCAGCGTTTGCAACGTCAACCCTTCGGCATCATCAAGAATAAAGTTATCCGCAACGCACACCGAAGGATCAGCACGCAAAGCTTCCGCAGGCGTTGTATCCGGGTTATCGTGAAACCACGTCAGCCATTCTTTTTGCGGCTGATGGTGCCGTGCAACCCATTTTGTCAGGTGCTGAAAGCCGTGATGGATTGACTCCTTATAAGGGCCAACAACCCGGTAGCTCACCAGCTTTTTCGCCGGCCTTTCTACGATGAGTAATGCCACGATGATCTCCTTTTATCTGACATGCAGAGAGTGGGTTCCTTTTGGGATGAAGCAAATGCCAAACTATAACAGTTTGCCGTTTAACTCCCGGCAACTGCTCTACGCGCTATAACAGTTGTCATGATAAAATTCACCTATCAGATTGCATTATAGTCGTGACGCAATGAGGAAATGAGATGGACGTAATCAAAAGTGTATTAAACAGTGAAATTGATCTTATCAACCATCAGGAAGGGCGCGACGGGAAACCACGCATTAACGCAGAATTTTTTGTGAATCACCCTTGGTTATGTCTGGCCATGCTGATGGGGTATATCGCGGTGGGCATCGTGATGTACGTTTCGCCTTACATGGGCATCGGTTGGTTCATCGGGTTCACCGCGTTTCTGGTCTTCATGTCGGCAATGTTACTGCTGGAAATCAAACCGGTTTATCGCTATGAAGATATCGGCGTGCTGGACTTACGCGTCTGCTACAACGGTGAATGGTATTTCAGCCGAGAATTATCTTCGGATGCCGTGCAACAAATCCTCAGTTCCGACAGCGTAAGCGCACGGATCAAAAATCGCATTCAGTCGATCGTCAGCCATAAAGGTTTTGTCGATTTTTACGATGTGTACGATCTGGCTCGTCTCGAACAACAACAGCTGCCGGATCCCACCGGAACAGCACAGTTAGCTCATTAATCCTGCGTGTAAACATGGCTACAGGCCATGACGTTACCCTGTATGCTCTGATAAAATAGCGGCTGGACATCATTTTCGTGAATGAATCTGACAAGCGAAAAAGATGTTGAGCCGTGACAGGAGCGACTGTGGAACGTATCAAACTGACTATTCATCATCTGCACAAAATCATTTCGGGCGAGAAACAAGATGCTCAGGCGACCGCACGCATTTATGCCGGGGACGAATTGCTGCTGACTGAAACGATGATCGGGCAGGCGACGCATTTTGATCGCTTCATTAAAGCTGAACGCGATAATGGCAAACCTTTACGCGTTGAATGGGACAGCGACGGCAGCGCTGAAATGTCAGTTTCCCGCGCCGAAGTATGCCCCTGCTGTGGCGGTGACGTCTTACACGGTTGATTTAACCTGGCACTGTCCGCATGTAGAGTAAAAGCCGAACAGAGGTGCATGATGAAATTTATCAACAATGAATTTGAATACCGTAAATGGATTATGGATGAAATATTCCAGGCGAGTGCGGTAGGCGAGACCTCTGAGTTTGCCGATCAGGAAGTGGATGACTTTATCTTTGATGCGCGACCAGTGGCTTATCCGTGTGTGGCTGTCATGATCCAGACGCCGGGAGAGCCGGGCGTTTGTGAGCCGCGCTTCTTTTACAAAGAGCAAATCTTTGAGTGGGCACATAAAATGGGATTTGGTTTCGACAGCTGAAGGCTGTGGGACACTCATGCGAAAACCCTGAGCGGGACTCAGGGCTTCCTGTTACCGGTATACTCTTACCAGTTTAGGCCTGACGTAATCAGACGTTTTTCCGGTCGATTTTCTCTTCGCCCCAGAACAGATAGTCGTCCTTGGTTTTAGCGAAGGCGATAGGCAGAACCTCATCGTTTCCTTCTTCCCAAATTTTCTGCGCCAGCTTCTCGTCGTTTTTAGCCAGTTCGAAAATAGCCTCAGCGATTTCGTGAGACGTTTCACGGGTATTTGCCCAGGCTTTGATGTTTGACGTCGTCATCCGGTTCTCCTCGTATTTATCAGCAAAAAGTGTCTCCGTGACACCGTTATATTCACTATAACTATGGTTTCCGAAAGGTGTTTATGCAAATCCTGCGGGTTTTTGTGGCGTGTCTGTAGCCTTTTATACGCCTTCAGGGCACAAAAAAACCGGCATCTGCCGAGGCGGGTCGTTATACTTAGGCCGATTTCGAACAATTAAGGTGATGAGAATGAGCGACGATATTTTTGATTTTGACATTGATGCCGCACTGGAAACCGCTGAAGTCAAAGCGGCTGAAAAAGCAGCGGAAGTGCCTGAAGCCGTTCAGGACGAAAGTGACTGCGAAGGTTGCAAAATCTGATTTTGTACAACTATGCAGCAAACAAAAAACCGCTTCGGCGGTTTTTTTGTATCTGTCATTCCTTTCTCTTTGCCGATTTTTTGCTGAATATCCTTTACTGACATAGCGTTGCAACCGGTTATCGGCAATGGCATTTTGACGCAAATGTAAGGGTAGCGTTAAGGGATTTTTTTTGGGATAAATTCCTATAGAACAGGAAGATAGCTGGCGGTACTTTGTCACCACCTGATAAGCAGGTCGTGAGGTTCACAATGAAAAAATTGATTTTAGTTCTCGCCGTTTTGCTAACTTTGCCAGCTATCGCACAGGCAGACGTCGAGCTCGGAGTTAATATGCCTGGCCTGTCACTGCACATCGGTGATCGCGACAACCGCGGGTACTATTGGGATGGGGGGGACTGGCGTCCGCCAGGCTGGTGGGATCATCATTATCGTGATGAAGGGCGTGGTCACTGGGTGTATTACGAGCCAGCTCCGCCACCACCACCGCCGCATTACTGGCATCACGAGCACTGGCATGAAGGCCCGCCACCAGGCTACTGGCGCGATGGACCTCCGGGACACTGGCGCGAAGGTCCGCCTCCGGGACGCTGGTAACAGTTTAAGATAGTCAGGGTAAACACAGTTAAACAAATTTAGGGAACAGGGTTGGCAGTGGCGATGCGAAGGCATCCCCAATGTCAGTTCTGTTCCTCTCAGTTCTTCTCTCAGTTCTCCTCTCTTTATTAAAATGCTTCTTATGAATTAATCACGTCATTAATAATAAAATTTAATCTATTTGTTCAAATTATATTTAATTCAAACATTTGCCATCTAATAACTAAATGTTCATAAAATGAATTTTTCAGAGTAATTGCTGCTTGCTAAAGGCCATTGATATGTTAATTTCTTGTTATATGAAATCAGCAATGGATGGCTCGAACGCGACGCGTGCCTGATGTCATAGTTGCACTTGATAACTGCACTTTAGGGAGAATTTTTTCAGGTACGCAATAGGTCTTTTACCGAGATTATCCCTATGCAATTTATTAAAAATGATTATGAGTACCGGGTCTGGATGCTGAATGCCTATTTTTATCAAGATGATATGGAGGGGGATAAACTGCTGACCGATGAGGAAATGGATGATTTTCTCTTTGAATACCGGCCACAGGAATATCCATGTTTAGGCTCAGTAACGCCGTCGAAAGACAGCTCGCTGGAACTGGATATCACTTTCTTTTATCGGGATCATATCAGTGAATGGGCAAAATCGATGGGGCTGATAAATACCAAGTAATACTTTTGCTAAACACTTATTTTCTTTATGAATAATGAAAAGCGCCGTCAGGCGCTTTTTGCTTTTATAAGGATGAGTTAATCACTACAAGTTTATAACTACAGGCTTAATTGCCCCGGACTTCAACCAGCACCGGGCAGGGCGAATCTTCGATCACGTCGGCGCTGACCGAGCCTTTCATCATGCGACCAAAAGCGGAAAGCTGGCGGTGGCCGATAACAATCACGGAAGCATTGATCCTTGCGGCTTCCGCCACCAGCGCTTCACCCGCAGGCCCGACAATCAGATTACCTTTGGCACGGATACCCGCCTGCTTTAGTGTTGCCATGGCCTGACCGACGACAGCCCGGGCAGTGTTTTGCTCTACTTCTGCCGGCGGATAATCAACAATTTCACCCGGTTCATCTCCGTTATCTTCCAGAGCATAAGATTCATCAATACAACAGGTAACATAAACGGTCGAAGGCTGACCTTTAGCCAGCTGACAGGCAAGATTTGTGACAAAAGGCGACTGCTTTGATCCGTCCACCGCCAACAAAATGACATCAAACACGGGAACTCCTTTATTCATTTTTAGGGCTGTTATTTGTTCTCACTCAGCTTGCCGATTTCACCAATCAGGGCGGTTTTGCACTCCAGCAACGCTTCGCGGATTTGTGCTTCTTTGGCTGCGCGTCGGGCCGTCGGGAAAAGTACGGAGACGGAATACCTCCCCAGAATAGTATCTATTGCTACGGCAAGGGTGGTGACGCCGCTGACCGTTTCGCCTTCTTCCATCGCGATTCCGCTTTCACGCACAGCGGCAACTTTTTCCAGCAGGGAATCAAATGTGCGTACAGTATTTTCGGTTGCAGGTTCCAGAACCTCGCCCACCAGAATGCGGATTTCTTCATCCGTTTTCAGCGACAGCAGGGCGCGGCCGCCGGACGTGCTGTATATCGGCAGATTCAAACCGACCCGGGGAACCACGCGTAATTCCCGCTCGGCCACGATGCTGTGAATATTGGCAATCTGGCGGCCACTCGCACGCCCCAGTGAAACAGTTTCCTGCGTGATATCGCAAAGCTGACGCAGGAAAGGGGAGGCGATGGCAATCACATCAGTATGCACGGTGGAAACCAGTTTCAGCAGCGTCGGGCCTAAACGCACGCCGCCGCTGCCTTCTGAGCGCACTAAGCCTTCTTCGGCCAGCGCCGCGACGATGCGCTGCACGGTCGAACGGGGCAGGTCTACCTCATTGGCAATTGCGCCAAGACTCATGCCCTGCGGGTGTTTTCCCAGTGCATTGAGAATGGTCGCTGCGCGCGAGATAACCTGGATCCCACTGCTGCGTTCTTCGTCTGCCGGAATGTCCTGAGCCATCATTTCTCCTTTTCCCCCACCGGTGATCCCAATCTGGATCCTGAGCAGTCAATGTAATGGCTCGCCGGGTTAAAAACAATTTTTAATCACATTGCAATACACTGCACCGTATTATAGTATTTCTGCTTGTATCGCAATGTGGTGCATTGCATCGAAATGTATGTGATCCATCCGATGTTTGAAGCTCATAGGATACAAACCTGCCTTTTCCTCTCACCGCACTTATAAAGCAGTGAAGTTAACGAGTTGATGAATTTATGAATCAGTCAGTCACGGCGGCACCTGCCGCCACGATGCCTGTTCCGCAGCCTTTCACCCTGAGACTGGTGATCGGGCTAATCGGCGTATTAATCGCCTCGCTCTGTTCAGGTCTTAATGACCGTGTGACTGATATCGCGCTCGCGGATGTGCGTGGTGCATTGAGTATCAGTTCTGATCAGGGTTCCTGGCTGATCGGTGCCTATCAGGCTGCGGAAGTGTCAGCCATGATGCTGGCACCGTGGTTTGCTATGACATTTTCGCTGCGTCGTTTTACTCTGTTCGTCACGATGGGCTTTCTGGTTCTGGCCGCGGTTCTGCCTTATTCCCCCAATTTGCCCGTGTTTATCGCAATGCGTGCTGTGCAGGGGATTTTTGGCGGTGCGTTGCCGCCGTTGCTGATGACTGCGGCACTGCGTTTTATGCCACCGCACCTCAAGTTATACGGGCTGAGCGCCTATGCGCTGACGGCAACATTCGGACCCAATATGGCCACGTCACTGGCGGCAATCTGGACGGATTACGTTGGCTGGGAATGGGTATTCTGGCAGGTGATCCCGCCGTGTCTTCTGGCCTTCGCCATGGTTGCTTACGGTCTGCCGCAGGATCCGTTGCGGCTTGAGCGGTTTAAACAGATGGACACCGTCGGAATGCTGACCGGCCCCGCCGGGATTACACTGTTAGTTCTGGCGTTGCAGCAGGGCGAACGGCTGGACTGGTTCAACTCTCCTCTTATCACGCTGATGTTTTTTGGCGCACTCGGCTTGCTGACACTTTTCCTGGTGAACGAATGGCACCATCCGTTGCCTCTTTTCAAATTACAGATGTTGCGTCGGCATAATCTGGCGCATGGCCTGATCACGCTCTTCGCGCTGATGTTTCTCTTCTTATCCGGCTCGGTATTGCCTGCCAGCTATATGGAGCAAGCTGGCGGATTTCGCGCGGTACAGGTCGGGCCGCTGGCGCTGACCATAGGTGTACCGCAGTTATTGCTCGCACCGCTGGTGGCCTTCGTGCTGACCATGCGCTGGATAGACAGCCGCTGGGTGCTGGCCTGCGGGTTGGGGCTGGTGGGTTTCTCTTGTTTTCTGGGAACGCAGATCACCGGTGTCTGGTCGCGCGAAAACTTTTATCTGATCCAGATAATGCAGGCTTTCGGACAACCGATGGCGGTGCTGCCAATTCTGATGAGCGCCACCAGCGTGGTTCAGCCTCAGGAAGGGCCTTTTGCTTCAGCGATGTTCAACACTACCCGCGGGCTGGGCAGTGTCATGGGCGGTTCCCTTGTGGCCGTTTTTGTCAGCCATCGTGAACAATTCCATTCCAACATTTTACTTAATCATGCCGGCAGTGTGAGTTATCTGCTGTCCCAGCCTTATGCCGGCGACAGCACTTTCCTTGCGCCGCTGAACAGCACGGGTGCAGCGATTTCGACAGAAATCCTTGCTCAGTTTGCCAAAGGTGTGAAACGACAGGCGCTGGTGCTGGGGATATCCGACACCTATATGGTCATCATCGGGCTGGCACTGTTCCTGGTTTTGCTGGTCGCCGTTTTGCCGAAAAGGACTTATCCCCCTCAGTCGCTGGTTAAGCGTCCCTGAATGCAGCATCACCTGACTATTTGAATTTACTATAAAAAAAACGAGAGATAAGAATCATGACGAAAACCTCATCCGTCCGCCTGAGCTGGCTGATTGCCGCTGTGGTGGTGATCATTCTGACGGTAGTCGCTTTCTGGATCCTCAGCGGCATCTCACGGCCTGTTACCGATGATGCCTTTGTATCTGCTGATTCCACGCTGGTCGCACCGCGGATTTCTGGCACTATCGCCGAGGTTTATGTGCAGGATAACCAGAACGTGAAAGCGGGGGATGTGCTGGCAAAAATAGACGACCGGGATTACCGCAACGCTGTGCAGACTGCGGAAGCTAATCTGGAAACAGCCAATGCGCAGATGCTAAGCCTGACCGCACAACTGGCTAAGCAGCAACAAACTATTTTGCAGGCGCAGGCACTGGTGAATTCGGATGCCGCAAGCATTGCCTATGCGCGCCAGAGTGCGGACCGCTACAAAAGACTGCTGCAAAATGGCTCTGGCACTGCCGATGCACGTGACGAATCCGATGCCAATTTACGTGCGAAACTGGCGTCGCAGCAAAGTGATATAGCCGCGGCACTGGGTGCTGAAAAGCAGGTGGATGTCCTGAAAGCACAGCAGGCGCAGGCAAAAGCCGGAATCGATTCAGCGGCGACTGCGCTGGCGCAGGCTAAACTGAACCTTTCTTATACTGAAATTACTGCGCCGGTTGACGGCGTGGTCGGCCAGCGCTCGGTTCGTATTGGCGGATATGTCAGCGCGGGCACACGCGTTTTGGCGATTGTGCCGCTGAAGGACGCTTATATAGTGGCGAACTATCTGGAGACTCAACTGGGTGATGTGCAGACGCAGCAGCCGGTAGAAATTAAAGTTGATGCGCTGCCGGGCGTGGTGCTGAAAGGCAAAGTGGACAGCATCTCTCCTGCAACCGGCGTGACGTTTTCGCCGATTTCACCTGATAACGCGACAGGAAATTACACTAAAGTGGTGCAACGGCTGGCAGTGAAAATTGTGCTGGATGCGCATCAGCCTGATGCCAGTCGTCTGAAGGTGGGGATGTCGGTGATCCCGTCGATTCAGACAGCGCGCTGATAAAGCGCCTGCTCAGCAATTAAAAAGGCGGCTCTGCATCAGCAGGGCCGCCTTTTCTTTATGTCTGCTTCGCAAAAGGGGTCAGGATGCCTGATTTTGAGGAGGCGTTGGCTCAGATGCGTTTTTCTTTGCCGGGTGCTGTGGTTTCCCTGAGAACAGGAAACGCAGGATCGGGATGCGTTTATGAACCTCATAAAGGAAGAACGCGATACCAAACACAAACACCAGTCCCAGGAAGAAGCCCAGCCAGTCACTGTGGATTTTCGGCGTAATAAATGCACCGTAAATCAGCGTTAACGGGTGGTGGATCAGATAGATAAACAGTGATGAATTTACCAGATAGGTTATCCACGGCGCCTGGAAATTCAGCAGGTAATGGCTGAACGAGAACACCACGTTAACCATCAGGATGCCCAGCAGGGTAGTGATGATGGCATCAATTTCCATCGAATACAGCTGCGGGGTATTTACATGCTGATTGAACATGTATGCCACGAACAGGAAGATGCTGACCACGCCCGCCGTTGCCGAAGGTTTCAGGAACAACTCTTTCAGCCAGGAGAATTTATAAGCAAACGCACCGATGATGAAAAATGGCAGATAAAACAACGTCTGCATAACGATGAAATTAAAAGCACCGTTTGAAAGTAGCTCAGGCGCAAAAAGATACAAGCTTCTGTTAAATACCGCGTAAATTAATCCGATGAACAAAAATATAATTGAGAGTTTTCCTAAGCTGTTTGTCCGGCTTTTTATAATTTGAATACGACTACTCTTAATTTCTTTAATGAATTTGAACAGGTAAAAACAAATACTGGTAAGAATAACTAACGTTAACAGGAACCATAAATGTGAGACCAGTTCCCAGACGGTGGCATTAATTTTCTGATAAAAACCCATGCTGTCCCAGCCGGAGAATTTATCGGTAAATTTCATCAGGAAATACAACTGCGGAATAGTGATGAGCGGGAAAGCCGCCGCCAGCGGAATGGCGACGCGCTCCAGACGTACCTTCAGCCATTGCTGGGGATTGTAGCGCTCATAGAGCATATAAGAAAAATACCCTGAGATAACAAAGAATACCTGCATCCGGAAGGCGTGAATGACATCATTGAATATTGTCAGGCCGTGAGAGGGAATTGCACTGTTTACCGCCCAGATATGACTGGAGTAAATCAATGATATATGGAAAGGGATACCCAGCAGCATCAAATATGCGCGGATGGAGTCTAAGAAGAACTCACGTTGTGGTTTTTGTTCTTTCATTACGTATCCGTGGTAGAGAGCTCATCCTAATTTTAGAGCGTGATTTGTCTTTAGGCCTAATTTTACCGGTAAGCAAAAATGACCCTCGTTGACATTAGTTTAGTTTCTAACCTTAAAACATGCTTTGTTATAGGACAAGTTTCCATAGCCGGAGTTTCAACGAATTGATATCCTTGTATCCGGTCGCGCTTAAACGGTTCATCAATGGCTGAACCATCGACTGCTCAAGTTGTCGGAAACCTGACACTTCCCTTAAAATAGTTACAGTTAACGAGTTAAGCGCGCGTAAAGGAGACAAGGTGTCGGATAAAAATTTTTCCATAGGGTCACGTATGATCAAAGTCCGTTTGCTAAGTGCCGCAGTGTTGATGACCATGTTCACCTCATCTGCCTGGGCTTTTTCTATAGATGATGTTGCCAAACAAGCGAAGGCATTAGCCGATAAAGGTTACGAAGCGCCGAAAAGCAATCTTCCGTCTCAGTTTCGCGATCTCAAATTCGCAGATTACCAACAAATTCAATTCAATCATGATAAAGCGTACTGGAAAAACCTGAATACGCCGTTCAAGCTTGAGTTTTATCATCAGGGTATGTATTTCGATACGCCGGTTAAAATCAACGAAGTGACGGCGAACTCAGTTAAAGAAATCAAATACAGCCCGGACTACTTCAACTTTGGCAACGTCAAACATGACGCTGACTCAGTGAAAAACCTCGGCTTTGCCGGCTTTAAAGTGCTTTATCCGATCAATAAAGCCGACAAAGATGATGAAATTATGAGTGTGCTGGGTGCCAGCTACTTCCGCGTCATCGGTAAAGGTCAGGTTTATGGCTTATCCGCGCGTGGTCTGGCAATCGACACGGCACTGGCTTCCGGCGAAGAATTCCCGCGTTTCCGTGAATTCTGGATCGAACGTCCAAATCCGGATGAAAAACATTTAGTCATTTATGCGTTGCTGGATTCTCCACGTGCAACCGGTGCTTATCGTCTGGACGTTTATCCAGGCAAAGAAGCGACGGTGGATGTGCAGTCACAGGTTTATCTGCGCGACAAAGTGGGCAAGCTGGGTGTGGCACCATTAACCAGTATGTTCTTGTTTGGCGCAAATCAGCCTTCACCGGTACTGAACTACCGTCCGGCGCTGCATGATTCCAACGGTCTGTCGATTCACGCCGGTAACGGTGAATGGATCTGGCGTCCGCTGAACAATCCGAAACACCTCGCGGTTAGCCAGTTCTCAATGGAAAACCCGAAAGGCTTCGGTCTGCTGCAACGTGGTCGCAGCTTCTCCAACTTCGAAGATTTGGACGACCGTTACGACTTGCGTCCGAGCGGTTGGGTTGAGACCAAAGGCGACTGGGGCAAAGGTAAAGTTGAGCTGGTCGAAATTCCGACGGCTGATGAAACCAATGACAACATCGTTGCTTTCTGGACGCCGGAGCAATTGCCTGATGCAGGCAAACCGCTGAGTCTGAACTATCGTCTACACTTCACCCGTGAAGAGGAGAAATTACATTCTCCTGATCTGGCGTGGGTTGAACGGACAATGCGTTCTACGGGTGATGTGAAACAGTCGAACCTGATCCGTGAGCCAGATGGCAGTGTTGCTTTCCTGATTGATTTCGTCGGTCCAAATCTGAAAGCACTGAAGAGCGATACGCCGGTGGCGTCTCAGGTCAGCGTTGGTGACAACGGTGATCTGGTTGAAAACTCCGTCCGCTATAATCCTGTCACTAAAGGCTGGCGTCTGACGCTGCGCCTCAAAGTGAAGGATCCGAAGAAAGCGATCGAAATGCGCGCTTCTCTGGCCAATGGCGACAAAACTCTGAGTGAAACCTGGAGCTATCAGCTGCCTGCAAATGAATAAGTCAACGCACTCTACTCAAGATTATGTAGAAGCTTTGCCGCTTACTGATGAACAGAAAGCGGCGCTCACTCAGCAGCTTCCCGTTGCTGAAGAGCAGGCTTTTGCAACCGTCCATCACCGCTTAGGCGGTGATGTGTCGGCCATCGTTGATGCTGCGGATCCTGATGCCCCTTTGGTGTCAGTCAAAGCACGCGTCAGCGCAAGCTGGCCAGATGCCCGGGAGAAGGGCACTCTGGACGAAGTCGATAATGAAGGCCGTACCATCGCCCGCGCGATGCCACCGGTTAAACGCTCCAGCATGTTCCCTGATGTCTGGCGCACCAACCCGGTCGGTCGCTTCTGGGATAACCTGATGGGGCGCAGTGCGGCTTCCCGCCATCGTGCCTCAGAAATGCCTGAGTCGGAAAAGCGCTGGCGTCATGCCGGTTCTGTTCGTCGTTATATCCTGCTTATCCTGATGCTGGTTCAAACGGCAATCGCTACCTGGTACATGAAAACTATCCTGCCTTATCAGGGCTGGGCGCTCATCGACCCAAGCGATATGCTGAATCAGGACTGGCAACAGTCGGTTCTGCAATTGCTGCCTTATGTCTTACAGACCGGAATTCTGGTGCTGTTTGCGATTCTGTTCTGCTGGGTTTCGGCCGGTTTCTGGACCGCACTGATGGGCTTTTTGCAATTGCTCATCGGTCGTGACAAATACAGCATTACAGCATCGACTAAAGGCAATGAGCCGCTGAATCCGAACAACCGTACTGCGTTGATCATGCCAATTTGTAACGAAGACGTGGAGCGCGTTTTCGCGGGTCTTCGTGCAACGTATGAATCAGTCAAAGCCACGGGTGACTTGGATCAGTTCGATATTTACGTGCTCAGCGACAGTTACGATCCGGATATCTGCGTAGCGGAACAAAAAGCCTGGATGGAAGTGTGCCGTGACGTCGAAGGTCACGGGCGTATTTTCTATCGCCGTCGCCGCCGTCGTGTGAAACGTAAAAGCGGAAACATTGATGACTGGTGCCGTCGCTGGGGCGGGGAATATGCCTACATGGTTATTCTCGATGCCGACAGCGTCATGAGCGGTGAATGTCTGACCGGCCTGGCTCGTCTGATGGATGCTAACCCGAACGCCGGTATTATTCAGTCTGCGCCAAAAGCGTCAGGTATGGATACGCTGTATGCGCGTTGCCAGCAGTTTGCGACCCGCGTATACGGCCCGCTGTTCACCGCCGGTCTGCACTTCTGGCAGCTGGGCGAATCTCACTACTGGGGCCACAACGCGATTATCCGCGTGAAGCCGTTCATCGAACACTGTGCGCTGGCGCCATTGCCAGGTGAAGGTTCATTTGCCGGTTCCATCATGTCTCATGACTTTGTGGAAGCCGCGCTGATGCGCCGTGCAGGCTGGGGCGTGTGGATTGCCTATGATCTGCCGGGCAGTTACGAAGAGTTACCGCCAAACCTGCTGGATGAGCTGAAACGCGACCGCCGCTGGTGTCACGGTAACCTGATGAACTTCCGTCTGTTCCTGGTTAAGGGGATGCACCCGGTTCACCGTGCGGTATTCCTGACGGGCGTGATGTCTTATCTTTCTGCTCCGTTGTGGTTTACTTTCCTCGCGTTGTCTACCGCATTGCAGGTCGTTCATACGCTGATGGAACCGCAATACTTCCTGCAACCACGTCAGTTGTTCCCGGTGTGGCCGCAGTGGCGTCCTGAACTGGCGATAGCCCTGTTCTCGACCACCATGGTCTTGCTGTTCCTGCCGAAGCTGCTGAGTATTGTGCTGATCTGGGCAAAGGGCGCGAAAGAGTTTGGCGGTGCATTGCGTCTGCTGGTTTCGATGTTCCTCGAGATGTTGTTCTCGGTACTGCTTGCACCGGTACGTATGCTGTTCCACACCGTTTTCGTGGTCAGCGCGTTCCTTGGCTGGGAAGTGGTCTGGAACTCACCGCAGCGTGATGATGATGACACGCCATGGGGCGAAGCCTTCAAGCGTCATGGATCTCAGCTGTTGCTGGGTGCTGTCTGGGCTGCCGGTATGGCATGGCTGGACTTGCGTTTCCTGTGGTGGCTGGCGCCAATCGTCTTCTCTCTGATCTTGTCGCCGATTGTTTCGGTGTTGTCGAGCCGTGCAACGCTTGGGATTAAGAGTAAACGAGCCAAACTGTTCCTGATCCCGGAAGAGTACAATCCTCCGCGTGAACTGGTGGCGACTGAAGAATACCTGACGCTGAACCGCGAACGTAAGCTGCAGAATGGCTTCATGCACGCGGTATTTGATCCGGGCTTCAACGCACTGGCAACGGCGATGGCAACGTCCCGCCACCTGCTGCGCGATGCCGTTGAAAACGGTCGTCGTGCTCATCTGGAACATGCGCTGAAAACTGGTCCGAAGGATCTGGGTAAAGCGGATCGTCTGATTCTGCTGAGTGATCCGGTGCTGATGGCACGTTTACACTCTGCGGTGTGGACGCAACCGGATCAGCAGGCATGGGGTGCATACTACAACCAGCTGCCTCGCAACGTACAGGCGTTCCCTGTTACGCAGACGCTGGAAGTAAAACCCGCCTGACTGACAGTGCAGGGCTAAAAACGGGCAGTATGTGCAAACATACTGCCCGTTTTCTTTATGCGTGAAGACAGGTAATCTTTAGCGGATTACAGTGTAAATTTTACCTCCCCTTAACATTGAAAGTGTCACGCGCGTGCTAAGCTCAGAGCGCAATTTTGCGCTAAAAAGCGTGCTTCTTTTGATTTGATTCGACAGGTTGTGTGAGTGATTAAACGGGTTGTTTTACGTGGATGTGTGCTGGCGTTACTGACCACTCTGCTTGCCGGATGTGGCAGTATTATCAGCCGTACCGTTCCGGGGCAGGGACATGGCAATCAGTATTATCCCGGCGTGCAGTGGGATTTGCGTGACAGCCCGTGGCGTTACGTCACCGTCATTGACGTCCCTTTATCAATGATTGTCGACACTTTTATGTTGCCGATTGATGCCCGCCACGGGCCTTATGAATGAGTCTTAATCCGCGCCCTTAATCGATATCGCGGCCGGGATATTCGTCTTCATCATCCCATTCTTCCGCTGCGGCTTCACCTTCTTCGGTATCAAGCTGCGGCTCGTGCTGGAATTCGCCTTCATCCCATTCATATAACGTGGCTTCGTCATCCCACTCTTCTTCGAGTTCTATCTGATCATAGTCCTCGTCAAAGATAGCCTGCGCTGCCGCGCCGCTGCGGAAAGTCAGTGCGTCGACAGCTTCGCCTTCACCGGTGAAAAATTCTGCCTGCCACATGATATCGCCATCCTGCATGATGTATTTTTGCAGGTTGAACTGATCCGGAACGGGCTCCTCATCACCATGGATCCTGTCTTGCGCAGCTTCGAGAAATTCTTCGCGGGCGGCATCAATAGCTTCTTCAAGCGTTGCGTACATGCTCATTGTTGTCTCCTGGATTGAAAGGGAAATAGGGGTGCAGCAAATAGCGTTATTAATGAACAAGTAACGACCATCTGACAGTGAAAAACCTGATTAAATGATTGTTGTCGATAACTGGCAGGATGCAAGTTTTCAGACCAAATCAGTCGGATTATTTTCTGCTATTCTCAATTTCTTGCTGGTGATTTTCATCGGATAAAAAGAGAGAAGGTACAAATGGTTTCACGACAGACAGTTATGCGGGTGGCGCGTCCGACGGATAATCTTGAACCGTTGGCGCGGATGTATTGTGAGGGGCTGGGTTTCGGGGAGATTGGCCGTTTTAGCGATCATCAGGGCTTTGATGGTGTGCTGGTAGGGCATCCGCATCACCATTATCATCTGGAGTTCACGCATCACCACGGCACATCAGTTGGGCGGGCGCCCACGCAGGACAATCTCCTGGTGTTCTATATCCCGGATAAGGAGGAATGGCGTAGTCAGTGTGAGCTGATGTCAAAAGCGGGTTTTATCGCCGCGCCATCGTTTAATCCTTACTGGGATGAATGCGGTAAAACCTTTGAGGATATCGATGGTTATCGCGTGGTTCTGGCTCAGCGTGACTGGAGCGTCTAGAAACTTGCGTCAGTACAAGCCTTGCGACGCCAGTCAGGCGCTAGTCCGCCATGGCCTGTTTAGGGCGACGTTGCAGACACCAGTACGAATATCCCGCATTGAACAGCACGACCATCGCCGTGACGAAAAATACCGTACGGAAGCCGTAACTGGCGGATACTGCCGCGCCCAGTAACGGACCGGTGACGTTCCCGACATCGCGGAAAGACTGATTGTAGCTGAACACGCGTCCGGCAACCTGATTGGTACAGTTATAAATCAGCAGCGTCTGCACGGCGGGAAGCAGTGCGCCATCGCAGGCACCCAGCAGAAAGCGCAAAATACCGAGTTGTAATGGCGTCTGGACAAAAGCCATGGGGATCAGGAGTAACACTGACAGCGCCAGCATCGCCACCAGAATTCGCTCCGGGCCAATCCGGTCGCCGAGTTTGCCCAAACGGGGCGCACTCATCAGCGCGGCCACGCCCGGTACCGACGCAATCATCCCACTGATGAACGCCAGATTTTGCGTATTTCCCGCCAGTTCACGCACATATAACGTCAGAATCGGCGCAATTGAGCCGGTCGCAATCTGAATAATCAACGTAGTGACGAAAAGACATAACACCAGCTTGGGGTTTTTCAGCGAAGCAAAAACTTGCTTACGGTTGAGCATGTCCTTTTTGTTCACCGGCACGAACTGCTCGCGGATGAAATACAGCGTCATCAGAAAACACAGGAATAACACGCAGGCGGTGATGAAGAACACCGGACGCAAACCGTAGCTGTCGGCGAGCAACCCCCCGACCAGCGGGCCGATCAGTGCGCCACTGACCGCACCGGTAGATAACGTGCCCAGCGCCCAGCCGCTTTTATTGCGCGGAATTTGGGTGGCGATCAGCGCATTGGCATTAGGGACGAATCCGCCAAGAAGCCCGAGCAGCGCACGCAGGATCAGGAATTGCCAGATATTTTGTGCAAAGCCCATCAGCGCCATGACAATCGCCATGCCCAGCGCGGAACGCAGCAGCATGAGCTTACGGCCTTTACGGTCGGCGAGTCCGCCCCAGAAAGGCGAGGCGATAGCAGAAAACAGAAAGGTAATACTGAAAACCAGCCCCGACCACATATTCAGGGATTCATGGCCGGTAACACCGAGGGTTTCTACATACAAGGGCAGGAACGGCATGATAAGGCTGAATGCGGCACCGGTCAGGAAGCAGCCAATCCAGGCAACATACAGATTACGTTTCCAGTTTATAGGATCTGGTGCGATTTCAGGTTCAGGTGCCGGAGTCATAAAATACCGAAAAATGAGGTCAGGTTCGCTCTGGAATGACAGACGGAAACAAGACAGAGCACAAGTAACAATCAATTGGCATGATAATTATGCGCCTAATTATCATTCACTTCAATGATGTTAATGAACTGTAACAGTAAGAACTAAAATACAGGTTTAAAAAAATCGGGGAGTGAAGAAGATCAAATGGAGGGTGAAAAATGCAAAAAAAACGGCCAGCAACGAAGCTGACCGCGACAGACACAGATTTAATAACAGCCAGGATGACGCAAAAAAGACCGATTAACGCAAGGCTTCGTTTTTCATAACGGAGTAACGGCCACTGCCCAGGAACATGATCACCAGACCGCCGAAGAAGTACATGGCTTCACCTTCCAGACCCCAGGCTCCGACTTCTGTGGTGGTAAAGAACTTACCGGCGACGACCAGGAACACAGCGACTAAAATATTGAAGGCCATTACCAGCGCAGCAGGGCGGGTGAAAATACCCAGGATAATCAGAACCGGCGCAATCACTTCGCCAATGTAAGCGCCATAGGCGATAAAACCAGGCAGACCGTCAGCCTGCAACATCTGGGCAATCCAGCCGACACCGTTTTCCATTTTAGCCACGCCATGAAATAAAATGAGAATGCCAAAAGTCAGACGTAACAGCAGCTTACCAAAATCCTGATGATCAATGGCGCGGGTAAAAGAAGCGTTCAGTTTAGCCAACATAATGTGTTCCTTTTGAAGGTAACATGCACGGGTGCAGGCAGGGGGTCACGCGGCTCCAAGATCAGCGGAGTAATCACGTGGAGAAATTATGCAGAGAGTATTGGCCTAAACGGGATGGGATAAAATCTGATAACTTTGAAGATGTCTGTCAAAAAAACTGTCGAAGCAAATCAAAAAACCGGCAGAACCTGAGTCTGCCGGTTTGGTACGTTAATCCCTGAGGGCTTTATAGAGCGACGGTTCCCCTTGCGGGCGCGTTTTGAAGCGGCGGTGCAGCCACATATATTGCTCCGGCGCCTGGCGGATTTCGTTCTCAACCACTTTATTCATATACGTCGCGGCGACCACTTCATCATCCAGCGGGAAGTCAGCCACCTGAGGATGAATGATCATCTCATAGCCTTTTCCACCCGGCAGACGGCGCGGAGTGAATGGGATAATGGCCGGTTTGCCCATCCGCGCCAGCAGGTAGGTGCCGGTGGTCGTTGCGGCTTTATCCACGGCAAAGAAAGGAACGAATACGCTGGCACGCGGGCCATAGTCGTGATCGGGCGCATACCAGATGATGTCGCCCTGCTTGAGACTACGGATCATACCTTTGAGGTCTTTGCGATCAAGCATCCCTTTGTTCGAACGCATACGTCCTTTGGTCTGGATCCAGTCCATCAGCTTATTATCGTGCGGACGGTAAACGCCCACGCCCGGATTGTGAATGCCGAAAATGCGGGCGCCCAGCTCCAGCGTCAGGAAATGTACGCCTATCAGCAACACGCCCTGTTTGTTGTCACGTGCGTGCTGGATATGCTCCAGACCGCTGACTTTGAACCAGCGCTCGATACGCCAGTCCGGCCAGAACCAGGCCATACCGGTTTCAAATAAGCCCATCCCCACGGATTCAAAGTTTTTCACCACCATATCTTCACGCTGTTCCGGGTGCATATCCGGGAAACATAATTCGATATTACGCTGCGCAATTTTATAGCGGTGTTTGAGAAAACGCATAGAGAAGCGGCCCAGTCCGGTGCCAATTCGATAAATGACCGGATAAGGTAATAATACCAGCGCATACAGCAAGCCCAGACCAAGCCAGGTGATCCAGTAGCGTGGGTGCAGCAACGAGCGGTTAAAGGTGGGTACCTGAGTCATAGATTCTCTGCGTCAATGGATCGAAGTAGAAAGTTTATAAGCTCTGTCTAGTGCAGCAGCCTGCCACGGAAATACGTCCATATTTCGATGGGAATAAAAGTTGTTCGTAATTATTTGCAGTAATGTGAAACATTGTGGCATCTTTTTTGGATGAGGTGAAAATTCACGGCACTAATACCTCATTTTACTTATGGATTGGGTGAATGGAAAACAATTTGGTTTTTATCTGCTCATCCGTTTTGCCATGGTATACATCGCATCAAATATCAGCAGATAAACGGTTTTTGTCAATGAAACAGGCAGCCCGAAGGCTGCCTGTTGTGCTTTTGCGACTGAGGGGTTATTCCGAATGGAACAGACCTTTCAGCCCGTGAGGCTCGCTGCGCCAGTACTGTTTCGGCGCCGAAACTTTGGCGCCCAGTTTCGCGGCGGCATGCCACGGCCAGCGCGGGTTATATAAAATGCCACGAGCGAGGGCAATCATATCAGCCTGACCGGTGCCGATAATGGCTTCAGCCTGCTCCGGTTCGGTGATAAGTCCTACGGCGATCACTGGCATGTTCACATAACGCTTGATGCCGTCAGCGAAAGGCACCTGATAGTTCGGGCCAACGGCGATTTTCTGCTGCGGACTCAGGCCGCCGCTGGAGACGTGAATATAGCTGCAACCCAGCTTGTCCAGCGCTTTAGCCAGTTCAATGGATTGTTCCAGGTCCCAGCCACCTTCCACCCAGTCAGTGGCAGAGATTCGCACACCAATCGGTTTTTCAGCCGGGAATTCGGCACGTATTTCTTGGAAGATTTCCAGCAGCAATCTCATACGGTTTTCCAGTGAGCCACCGTACTGATCCGTGCGCTGGTTTGACAGCGGTGACAGGAACTGATGCAGCAGATAACCGTGCGCACCGTGCAGTTCGAGCAGGTCTAAGCCCAGACGATCCGCGCGGCGGACAGTCTCAACGTACGCTTTTTTCAGTTCATCAATACGCGCCAGAGACATCGCCTCAGGTGCTTCAGTGCCCTCTGTGAAGGCAATCGCGGAAGGTGCGACCGTTTGCCAGCCGCCAGCAGATTGTGGGATTTGCGCGCCACCGTTCCACGGCGCTGCGCAGGAGGCTTTGCGACCGGCGTGTCCCAGTTGCAGACCCAGCGGCATTTTGCTGTTGGCGCGCAGGCCGGTAATCAGATCTTTCATTGCTGCTTCAGTGGCATCGTCCCATAACCCCAAATCCTCGGCAGAGATACGTCCTGCGGCTTCAACGGCAGTGGCTTCAAGGATGAGCAGACCGGCACCCGAGAAGGATAACTGCCCCAGATGGGCGTGATGCCATGCAGTAGCTTTCCCCTCATCGGAGGAATACTGGCACATTGGCGCGATCACAATGCGGTTTTCCAGCGTCAGCTCGCCTAAGGTAATTGGTTCAAAAAGCTTACTCATATTTCATGCCCCTTAAAATTCAGCGTTGTGAAGAGTTCCCAAGGATGGGTGATATCTAAGAATAGGTTATCGCATTTAAAACATGGGCAATGAACAGCAGGTGTTTTTCTTATGACGAATTTGCAACGGAAGATGTCCTCGTTGTTGCTTTAATGTATAATCTTGCCGCTTCAAAAGTAGCTATTCGGTATCCAATAGTTAAATTCCCCTGAAAGACAGGAACGTACACCATGCCAGTGTTACATAACCGTATTTCTAATGAGGAACTCAGGGCGCGCATGTTGGCTGAAACAGAGCCGCGCACCACCGTTTCTTTTTATAAGTATTTCCAGCTCGAAGATCCGAAAACCTTCCGTGATGCTTTGTATGTCAGCCTGACGCGTCTTAACGTGTTTGGTCGTATTTACGTGGCAAAAGAAGGGATTAACGCGCAAATCAGCGTTCCGCAGAGCAAGTTTGAGGCGTTTAAAACCGAGCTGTTTTCCAGCCATCCGGCGCTGGATCAAATTCGTCTGAACGTGGCGCTGGAAGACGACGGTAAATCCTTTTGGGTGCTGCGTCTCAAAGTGCGTGACCGTATCGTGGCGGACGGGATTGATGATGATACTTTCGATCCTTCTAACGTGGGTGAGTACCTGAAAGCCGAACAGGTCAACGCCATGATTGACGATCCGGACACGCTGTTTGTTGATATGCGTAACCACTACGAATATGAAGTGGGGCATTTTGACAAAGCGATAGAAGTGCCATCGGATACCTTCCGCGATCAGCTGCCAATGGCCGTTGATATGCTTAAAGAAGACAAAGACAAAAAAATCGTGATGTATTGCACGGGTGGGATCCGCTGTGAAAAAGCCAGCGCCTATATGCTGCATAACGGTTTTAAGAATGTGTATCACGTTGAAGGCGGCATTATTGAATATGCGCGCCGTGCGAAAGAGCAGGGATTACCGGTCAAATTTAAAGGCAAAAACTTTGTCTTTGATGAACGCATGGGTGAGCGTATTTCTGATGACGTGATCGCGCATTGCCACCAGTGTGGCGAAGCGTGCGACAACCACACCAACTGTAAAAATGACGGCTGCCATCTGTTGTTTATTCAGTGCCCGACGTGTGCGGCGAAGTTTGACGGTTGTTGCAGCGAAATCTGTATGACCGAACTGAAATTGCCGGTGGAAGAACAGCGTGCGCTGCGTGCTGGCCGTGAAAACGGCATCAAGATTTTCAATAAGTCCAAAGGCCTGTTGCAAACCACCATGCACATTCCGTCACCAGAAAACGACTGATCTGCGTCTGAATGCTGAATGACAAAAAGCCCTGAACGGCATTCGCTGTTCAGGGCTTTTTTGGCGCAGTGAATTACTTCTCCTGCACACCTTCCACGGAAATAATCAGCTCCACATTCTGAGACGCAGGACCCAGATCGGTGGTGATGCCGTAATCTTTCAGCGCGATAGTGCCTGCGGCTTCAAAGCCTGCACGATAGCCGCCCCACGGATCCTTGCCCTGACCGAGCAATTTGGCCTGAAGGGTCAGCGGTTTGGTGACGCCGTTGAGAGTGAAATCACCGGTGACTTCCAGATCCTCACCTTCTTTTTTCACTGACGTTGATTTGAACGTTGCCTGCGGATGTTTGCCGACATTCAGGAATTCAGCGCTGCGCAGATGTTTGTCACGTTCGGCATGGTTGGTAAACACGCTGGTCGTGTTAATGGTCACATTCACTTTATCCGCCGCTGGGTCTTTCTCGTCGAAAGTGAATCCGCCGTCAAAATCGTTAAAGCTGCCGTAGAGCCAGCTGTAACCTAAATGTTTGATACGAAACTCGATAAAGGCGTGCTGACCTTCTTTATCAATTTTGTAATTTGCTGCGGTGGCAGAACCGGCGGCCATTAACAGGGATGCCAGCGTCAGACCCAGAGTGGTTTTTTTCAACATGGTTATTCTCCGTTTATCCATAATGCGAACAACATAAGTAAAGAGCAGAACCTTAACCGGATCAGCGCCCCAGCATGCGTGTCAGGGTGCTGTCTCGGTCAATAAAATGATGTTTAAGCGCTGCAAGCGCGTGGAACCCCGAGACAATCACAATGCCCCACGCCAGCCACAGATGCAGGGTGCCTGCAATGTCCGCCTGCTGATTCAATCCGAACAGCGTTGCGGGAAGTTCAAACCAGCCGAAGACGCTGACGGCCTGGCCTTCAGCGGTCGAAATGAGATAGCCGCTGATAAGAATGCCGAACAACCCGATAAATAACAGAACATGAGCAAGCCACGCGCCGATCCGGGTTTTCGCGCTATAGCTTTCAAGAGGCGCAGGCGGCGGTGAAATAAAGCGCCAGGCCAGACGAAATACCATGGCAATAAATACCAGTACGCCAATACTTTTATGTATTTCCGGCGCACGGTGATACCAGGTGTCGTAATAACCCAGTCCGACCATCCACAATCCCAGTGCAAATAATCCGTAAACGGCCAGTGCTATAATCCAGTGAAGGATTACTGAAATATGACCAAACCGGACGGGCGTATTTTTCCACAACATAAACAGGCGATCTCGACTAAGGCTTTTTGTGGAAATTAAACATTTAGAAACATTCTGGCAAACTATTATTTCCAAAAAAGGCGATTAATTTTACTCTTTCATTATTTTTGATGTTTTTATCATGATCTTATTCAGTGCTTTCGTTTTATCTGCACGAAGATACGGGTTTTTGAGTGTAAGGCAGGGCGGGCAAGGGTTTGTCAACTTTTGTCATCGACGGTAAAGTTTGCTTTTCTTCTAAAAATTTGAGTAAAAATAATGATTGCAACAGTGATTAATAAAATCGAATGCTTTTGGCTTGAGGTTTGTTGAATGGCTGAGGATACGGAATAAGGCAGTATTTATGTCGGAAAGACTCAATGTTTCTTAAAGAAAGCGTAAAGACTTTTAGGGTTTTGTTCAGACCTGATCGAGATCAGCTTATGCAATAGGATGATATTTATAATCCTTTTTAATTCCGATTAGGAATATTTTTATTGTCTTATATTTGATGTTTCCTGATGAGGTTTCTTTCCCTGAATTCAAAGAGAGCGGCATCCGGCATCACATGGAGAGTGACACTATGTTTACTGCAACAAAACGGTTCACTGCAACAAAACGTTTTGCCGCCATTCCGGTACTGCTGACATTATTCATCGCCCCGCTGGTCGTTCATGCTGCGCAGTCTCTGCCGGTAGTAACCGCGGCCACTATCAAAACTCAGGCTGACGGCGTTGGCCGTACTTATCTCGGGCGCCTTGAGGCCGTTCAGGCGGTGAATATCACCAGCAGGACGGAAGGATTTATTGCCCGCCGCGCCTTTGAAGAAGGGCAGTTCGTGAAGGCCGGGGATCTGCTGTATGAAATCGAACCGGCCCTGCATCAGGCCGCGGTTGCTCAGGCAAAGGCCCAGCTGGACAGTGCGAATGCCACCGCGCGCCACGCCCAGACACATCTGAACCGTATTCAGCGTCTGGGAGATGCGCGTACGGTGAGTCAGTCCGATGTCGATACGGCGCTCGCCGCACGTGATACCGCCCGCGCTGCCGTGGCGCAAGCCCAGGCTGCATTGAAAACGCAGGAACTTCAGCTCAGTTACACCCGTATCACCGCGCCCATTTCGGGGCGCATCGGCGTGAGTCATTTTCATACCGGCAGCCTGGTCAGTCCGGCCAGCGGTGTAATGACGGAAATTGTGCAACTTGATCCCGTCCGCGTGGTGATTTCGGTCAACGAGCGGGATGTTCTTAGCGCGACGCATACCAGCGGTGACCTCGGGCAGGCATTTTCTGATACCCATATGGCTTTGTCCCTGTGCTTATCGGATGGCTCACCCTATATGAAAACGCCGGTGTTTGAGTCACTGGGTAACCGCATCGAAGCACAGACAGGAACGTTGCCGGTCAGGCTGACGGTCGCCAATCCTGAGCATCGTTTATTGCCGGGCGGAACAGTCAATGTCACCGCCCAGCCGCACACAGGGGATCAGCTGCCGGTATTACCGGCGCAGGCTCTGCAGCAAAATGCGACAGGATATTTTGTTCTGCTGGTGAATGCTGAACAGCGCATCGAGGCGCGTCCTGTCCGGCTTGGCGCACAAACTTCTCACGGCTATTTCGTGGCGGAAGGATTGCAGGGCGGCGAAAGTGTCGTGACGGAAGGCCTGCAACAGGTTCAGCCAGGCATGAAGGTCAGTGTACGGGACGCTTCTGACGTCTCAGCCGCCGCTGCTAAGAAAGGTTAAGGAACAACGATGCTTCAGCAATTTATCAAAAGACCCCGTTTTGCGGTGGTGATCGCGCTGGTGACGGCGCTGATGGGTGCCGTTGCACTGAAGGTGATCCCGGTTGAGCAGTATCCTGATATTACTCCACCGGTGGTTTCGGTCAGCGCCACTTATCCCGGTGCCAGCGCGCGCGATGTGGCGGAATCCGTCGCTGCGCCGATTGAAGCGCAGGTCAATGGCGTCAGTAATATGTTGTATATGTCGTCGAACAGCGGCAATAACGGCAGTTACACCCTGACCATCACCTTTGCCAGTGGAACCGATCCGGACACCGCGGCCGTGGAAGTCCAGAACCGTATTTCTCAGGTCAGCTCGCGTCTTCCGCCGGAAGTGCTAAGTACGGGTGTATCGGTACGTAAACAGGCGTCTAATATTCTGATGGGGATCAGCCTGCTTTCACCTAAGAATACGCATGACAAATTATTTATCAGTAACTTTGCCAGCATCCAGTTACGCGATGCGCTGGCGCGTATTGATGGTGTAGGTGATGTCCGGGTTTTCGGTTCGCGTGATTACAGTATGCGGATCTGGCTGGATCCGAACAAAATGGAAGCGCTGGATGTCAGCAGTATTGAAATCAGCACGGCTATCCGCGAGCAAAACGTACAGGCCGCTGCCGGACAGATTGGCGCGTCACCCAGTCCATCGATGCAGCAGCAAACCCTGACCATTAGCGGTGCCGGACGGCTGAGTTCGCCGGAAGAGTTCGGCAATATCATTGTGCGCAAGAATGCCAATGGCGGAACGGTTCGTCTGCGGGACGTCGCGCGAATTGAACTGGGCGCGCAGGATTATCAGGTCAATGCCACACTGAATCAGACGCCATCTGCGTTCCTGTCTGTATATCCCGCGCCGGGAGCGAATGCGCTGAATGTGGCCAATGCGGTGCGTGAAGAGATGACGCGTCAGGCGCGCAATTTTCCTCACGACCTAACCTATGAAATTAAATTCGACTCAACCCGTTTTGTCAGCGCTACGCTCGATGAAATCGCTGTTTCACTGGTGCTGACCTTTATCGTTGTTCTGACAATTGTGTATTTGTTCCTGCAAAGCTTGCGAGCGACATTCATCGTCGCGCTGACCATTCCGGTTTCGTTGCTTGGCACATTTGCTGTGCTGTACGCCTTTGGCTATTCCGCCAATACGCTGAGTTTGTTCGCCATTATTCTGGCCCTGACGGTGGTGGTCGATGATGCCATTGTGGTGGTAGAAAACGTCGAGCGTCTGATGATGGAAGACCCGTCTCTCGGACGCGTTGCCGCCACCCGCAAAGCCCTGAAGCAAATTGCGGGCCCGGTAATTGCGACGACCGTGGTTCTGCTGGCGGTATTTGTCCCGATTGCGGTTTTGCCTGGCATTACCGGCGCCCTGTATCGTCAGTTTGCCGTTACATTGTCTGCTGCGGTGGTGCTTTCCAGTATCAATGCGCTGACGCTGACGCCGGCACTTTGCGCGACGTTGCTCAAACCGCGCCCTGAGAAACCCGCCCGCATTTTCCACCTCTTTAATCAGGGGCTGGACAAGGTGCGTGACAGGTATGTCAAAACCGCTGCGGGTCTGAGTAAACATGCCCTGACCAGCGTAGCGACGGTGCTGGTCATTACCGGCGCCTGCGTGTGGGGCTACAACAGCCTGCCAAAATCTTTTCTGCCGGATGAAGATCAGGGTTACTTCTTCGTGAATGTGCAGTTGCCAGATGGTGCATCCCTGAACCGGACTGACGCCGTGCTGGAACAGATGCAGACCCTTCTGGAGAAGGATCCTGCGGTGGAAGATGTGATCGCTATCAGCGGTTTTAGCCTGATGAGCGGCGGAAGTGCGCCCAATACTGCGTTCGGCATTGTATTGCTCAAACCCTGGGGTGAGCGCAGCGCAGTGGATCAGGTGATCGGTCGTCTGCAACCGGCAATGGCGGGCATTCCTTCCGCGATGATCATGGCGATAAATCCGCCGGCGATTTCCGGGCTGGGAACCGCTTCCGGACTGGATTTACGCCTTCAGGCCTTGCAGGGACAATCCCCGCAGGAACTGGCAGAGATTGGGCGAACGATAATCCAGAGTGCTAATCAAAATCCGCAGCTGAGCCGTGTCTTCACAACCTTCAGCGCCTCCGTACCGGAAATTGCTTTAAGCGTGGATCGTGATCGTGCCGCCATGATGCAGGTGCCCGTTGGCAGGATTTTCTCGACATTACAGACGTCTCTGGGCGGCGTGAATGTCAGCGATTTCATCAAGAACAACCGTTTGTTTAACGTGCAGATGCAAAATGAAATGGAAGATCGCCAGCGCGCGGACCAGATTTCGACACTCACTGTGCGCAGTGATAACGGTTCACTGGTAAGCCTTGGGAAAATGGTGGAGCTGAAACCGTCACTGGGCGCGCCCTTTATTACGCAATATAACCAGTTCCCGTCACTGGCGGTGAGCGGGGCGGCAGCGCCGGGCGTCAGTTCTGGTGAGGCCATGGCGCAGATGGAAAATATCCTCAGTGAAAAGTTACCGGCAGGATATGGCTATGAATGGAGCGGAATGTCGTTGCAGGAAATTCAGGCCGGAGGGCAGGCAATCCTTATCTATGCCGCGGCACTTCTGTTTGCTTATCTGTTCCTGGTAGCGCAATACGAGAGCTGGAGCATTCCGCTGGTGGTCATGATTTCGGTTATTTTTGCGGTATTTGGCGCTATCGGCGGCCTGCATTTAGCGGGATTAAGTAACGATGTCTATGCTCAAATTGGCATGGTGTTGCTCATCGGGTTGGCCGCGAAAAACGCTATATTGATCGTCGAGTTCTCCAAAGCGCGCAGGGAAGAAGGGGCATCCGTCCGCGAAGCCGCGCAGGAAGGGGCGAAACAGCGTTTTCGTGCTGTTATGATGACGGCCATTTCCTTCATTCTCGGCGTGTTACCTCTGGTAATGGCGTCAGGAGCGGGAGCCATGAGCCGTCATATTATCGGTGTCACAGTGTTTAGCGGCATGTTGCTGTCCACGACGGTGGGGATCCTGTTTATCCCGGCGCTGTATGTTCATATTCAGTGTTTACGTGAGTGGACGAAATCCCGCTAAAGGCATGAGGGAAAGAAATTTGCGAAAGACAATGGTGACAACTCAGGGGCTGAGGATCGTCGTGATGATGGCGATGCTGGTGGTGATATTTGCGGGCATTAAATCGGCAGCGGATATCATTGTCCCATTCATTCTGGCGCTGTTTCTGGCTTTCGTCCTCAATCCGCTGATTGTCTTACTGGGAAAATGGCGGGTGCCCCGGGCACTCGCGGTATTACTGGTTGCGACCCTGACGGTATGCCTGATGGTGTTTCTGACCACCAAGTTGCTGATGACCCTGAATGAGTTTGCCCGCACATTGCCGCAGTATCGCGGGCTGATTGCAGCAAAGCTGATCGAAATTGATACCAGGTTCCACTGGTCAGAATTTTCATTAACACCTGAACAACTGGCCGGCTATATTGATCCGGCCTTCATGCTCAATCTGGTCAGCAAGCTTATCAGCTATCTGTCTAATGCTATGGCGGGTTTATTTTTACTGCTTATGACCGTCGCCTTTATGCTGCTCGAAGTTCCGCAACTGCCTTATAAGGTGCAGCAGTTGTCCGAAGATCCGGGCAAGGGCATGGCGAATGTTCAGCGTGCGCTCGACAGCGTAACCCGTTATCTGGTGATCAAAACGCTGATCAGCGTGGTGACCGGGCTGGCGGTGTGGGCGTTGCTGGCCGTTATGGGGATCAGGTTTGCGTTTCTCTGGGGGATGCTGGCTTTTGCGCTCAACTATATCCCCAATATTGGTTCTTTTATCGCGGCAATTCCTCCCATCATTCAGGGATTTTTGTTCAATGGCTTCAGTGAAGGTCTGATTCTGACCGGCGGATATATCCTGATCAATCTGCTGTTTGGCAGCATTATTGATCCGAAAATTCTTGGCCGCGGGCTTGGGCTTTCAACGCTGGTGGTGTTTGTATCGTTGATTTTTTGGGGATGGCTGATGGGGCCGGTGGGAATGCTGCTGTCAGTACCGCTGACCATTGTGCTGAAAATTGCACTGGAGCCGACCGCTGCTGGTCACAAAATTGCCGTCCTGTTGGGCGACGGACCGCTGAAACGCTAATTTCAGTTTTGCTCTTCTATTCGCTGAGCGAGAATTTCGATGCTTTGAAGCGATATCAGTAATTGCTGACGGGCGGCTAGATCAAGCCCGTCAAACAATCTGTCGATGGCTTCCTGCTTGGGTTTTTTTACCTGCGCCAGTGCCTGTTTGCCGGCTTCTGTCAGCTCAAGCAATTGCGAACGGCGGTCAGTAGGATGGCGACGACGTACCAGTAAACCATCTCTGTCCATCGCATCTATCGCATCTGTGATCGTTCGGGGAGATTGCTGAAGCACGTTGGCCAGCTCAGCTGGACGGCAGGTCCCTTCCTGGGCAATTGCTGTCAGCAGTTTTTCGCGTGCCAGAGAAAGTCCCTGAGCGGACATAGCGGCGTCTACTTGTTTACGCATCAGCCGGATAACCGACAGCAGCGTTTCAGTGATCACCGCCGGAGTTGCATCGTCAGATGTGTGTTCAATCATATTGTGAGGCCACTCAAAATTAGTCTGCTAACGTTGAGTTTATTGTATCCCTCCGCGGGGGGAGTGCAACCTGCCTGTGGCATGGAGTTAAAAGCACGACGGGTAAAGTGGAAGGTTTGAAGCGGAGAAATAGCGATGACAAAGCCACTTAATACCCTGACTGAACAGGATATTAATTAGCTTTGTTAACTTAACTGTAGATTTTGTAAATCTGCTGAAGGTCATCTTTAATCTGACGACTGACGGGTGTTGCGGAAATATCATCGATCGGCCAGAACATATACTTGATGAGATTATAAACGAAGCAGAACTCCAGACGGTTACGCACTTTTATTTTTTGCGCCAGATGACGCTTATGGACATACACCGTACGGCTGCTGATATTCAATTTTCTGGCGATGCGGTAGTTAGGCATTTCCGACATCCAGTAACTCATCACCAGAATCTCCTGATCGCTGAACAAGGTTCTGGGGAGCTTGAAATTATTGACTGGCATAAACGATTGCGGGTCTAACGCTATGTCTCGTAATAATGACGTCAGTGACTGTTTGTTGAGAATAAATACCTCGCGGGTAATCGGAATCGGAGTATCATAATCAGGATAATTCGCATCGATATAGCAGTATATACTTGCGCCGTGTCGATACTCGAAGAAGTTTTTTAATTCCTGAGACAATTCGGAGTTGTGACAATACCTCGTCATGTTAACTAAGATAATGTCTGGCTGAAATTCAGGGATTGATTCTAACGCCTGAGAAACATTCACTGCATCAATAATCTGGAGATTATTATTCTCAGCCAGATAAGAGAAAATTCCTAATCGGGTAAAACCACAGGGTTCAATAATTGAGATTTTCATGTCACGTCCTTGTCATGCGTGTCATTACGCGATGGAAACCACTCCTGTGATTTCTGCGGCTAGCATAGTTTTTTTTCTATAATGCTGTCAATTCAGAAATACCAGACTATTGATCTCGTTCAAAGCGAAATTAGAAATAATCCTTACAGAAATACAATGACAACCATCGTTAAATATCAACGATGGTTGAAACATTTATACATTAACTGAATCTTGAGAGAGAAAAGGGTTTAAGATCAAAAGGAATAGGATGATTGTTAGCGAAGTGAGTAACTATTTCACCTAATACGCTGGAAAATTTGAACCCGTGTCCGCTTAACCCTGAAATAACCAGCGTGTTTTTCTGGTCAGGCAGTGTATCTATAATGAAGTCTTCATCCACAGTCATATCGTAAGTGCATGATGCACCGCGCAGACTGACCCCAACTCCTGGCAGGAAATGTCGGAAAAAATTGAAGGACTCGGTACCATCCTGACTGATTTTGCCGAAAGGTGACCGTTCTACCGGTTCTGTGATCCACTGGCCCCCGTTGTGTTTTCCTAGTTTCAAGGCATCTTTGACAGAGGGGAAACCGTAGTACTGATCGCCTTGCTGTGTTTCAAGGGTAAATGCAGGGAAGTGGTTTTCCTCACTATAACGGCCATCTGCATGGAACCAGGCGAAAACTTTGCGCAGAGGTTTAACCGGCAATTCAGGCAGAATTTTGGTGACCCAGGTTCCAGCAGATATCAGCATTTTTGCCGCACTGTAGACGCCATCCGCCGTAGTCACCTCAACGCTGTTCTCATGCCATTGAATACTTTCAACCGGGCAATTAAACAACTGCGCGCATCCGGCTTCTCGTGCCAGACGGATATATGCGGTGACGGCCATTTCACATTGAAGATAACCGGAGTCAGGTTCAAACACGCCTGAGTAACCGTCAGGTAACGTGAATAAGGGCCATTTATCGCGGATCTCGGCGGCGCTCAGATTCTGTGTGTTCAGGTGATAGGTTTGTGCGCTGTGTTTTACATTGCCGATGAATTCAGAATTTTCAGGACCGATGTTGAGCACGCCGCTGCGATGAAAAATCTTATCGCCGCTCAGTTCTGCCAGTTCATTCCACAGCGTTTGTGCCCTGAGCAGCATAGGTACATATCGCGCGCCTTCACCATAAGCATGGCGGATCAGGCGGGTTTCACCGTGATGGCTGCCTGCCTGATGGGGCGGCATTGAACTGTCTATCATCAGTACCTTCAATCCGGCACGTGTGGCATAGTAGCCCGCCGCAGAACCGACGGAACCGCTGCCGACGATGATGAGATCGTAATCCATATTTAAAAATTCCTGAGGTGAGTTTTTAACAAATAGGCTACAGGCATGATAGAGAGTTTACGACGGTGAAGGCAAGCAGGGCAGAGGCAAAGAAAAAGGCACCAGGATGAAATCGCTGGTGCCTCAGGCTGGCAGATTAAAATCAATGTTTTCGGTGATCACTGTATTCGTACTCGTTAGATTCTATCTTTTCAATGCCGGCTTCGAGAATGTTGATCAGTTGTCGGGCAACGTCGGTAGTTAACCACAGGGTTCTGTCTACCTGAGCATCCTCGGGTGTCTGGTCTTTTGAAGACAGGTAATGAAGACGTATCATCATGGCGTCATAAGAGTCGACGGTACTGATATCCCAACCAACAAGCGGGTGTGTCTGAATAACTTCATCATTTCTGTCCATATAGACCCCTTATATTGTAGTGACTAACGTGAGTGACTATCTGAGGATCAATGCGGCTCATTATCAGGTGAGCTTGTTCAGTATAAACAGTTAAATCGATTTATGGTGAGATTTGAGAGTATTAAATTGTAAATAATTTGTGGCGATTAATAATTCAGCAGAATAGTCCGAAGATTAACCAAAATTATTTTTGGGGGAAGTGTGATTTATGCATTCCAATGAATAAAAAACCGGACTGCGACGCCCGGTGAAATACAGAAATAGCCTTACGGCGTGGTTTTAATAAACCTGATTATTATAAATAGGGCAGAGAAAATGAATAGGTTTGCAGACATTTCATAGTGTTACTCATCGTTCTGATTTGAAAACCAGTCGTCGGCACTTTCCCAGGTTTCCTGCAAAATTTCTTCGATCAGATCGCGATCAGTTTTAGCTCCGCCCAATACGGACAGGCTATTTGCTCCCGCATAACGGACCTGAACTTTATTTTCGCGATCAGTAAACTGTTTGTTAATTCTCTTACTCAATTCACCCGATAACGCGTCCAGCGCGCCAACAGGCAGAGGCTTGGTTTTATCGATTGTGACTTCAACACGCATAGGACCTCCTGAATAGATTTGACTGTATATTTATACAGTCAAATCATGATCAGCGCAAGCTACCGTGCTGAGAAAAAGTATTTAGTACGATGTCACTTTCCAGTTCAGGGTTTGTCCCGCGAGGAATGGCACAACAGATTCGTTACCTAAAGCAATTTCTTCCGGCTGCGTCACCGGCGTGCGCGTCAGTTCGATGAAATCTTCATTGAGCGGCAAACCATAGAAACGCGGACCATTAAGGGAGCAGAATGCTTCGAAATGCTGTAGCGCATTCATCTCTTCAAAGACGGTGGCATAAGCGGACAGCGCGAGTGGTGCATTAAAGCAACCAGCACAGCCACAGCTCGATTCTTTACGGTCTTTAGTGTGTGGCGCGGAATCTGTGCCCAGGAAGAAACGGTCAGCACCGCTGGCGATGACTTCACGCAGTGCTTCCTGATGAACGTTGCGTTTAAGAATCGGCAGACAGAACAGATGCGGACGAACTCCGCCTACCAGCATATGGTTGCGGTTAAACATCAGATGCTGTGGCGTAATGGTTGCGCCCAGATATTGATTACCGGAAAGAACATACTGAGCCGCTTCTTTGGTTGTGATGTGCTCGAAGACAATTTTCAGCTCAGGGAACTGACGGCGAACCGGATCCATCACTTCATCGATGAAACGAGCTTCCCGATCAAAAATATCAACATGGCTGTGAGTGACTTCGCCGTGGATAAGCAAAGGCATGCCGATTTTTTGCATACGCTCGAGCACAGGATAAATCGTTTTGACATCCGTAACCCCATGCTGGGAGTTGGTGGTCGCATTGGCCGGATACAGTTTTGCCGCAGTGAAAACACCTTGCTCGAACCCGCGGGCAATTTCTTCCGGATCCAGAGAATCGGTCAGATAGCAGGTCATCAGCGGGGTGAATTTATGCCCGGAAGGCAGCGCGGCCATAATACGTTCACGATAGGCGATTGCCGCAGCGACAGTCGTTACAGGTGGCGTCAGGTTTGGCATGACAATCGCGCGACCAAAGACTTCACTGGTGAAAGGTAACACCGTGCTGAGCATTTCGTCATCACGAAGGTGAATATGCCAGTCATCTGGGCGGCGGATTTTCAAAACTTGCGGTGTTGCGGTCATCAGGCAAAACTCCGGCATTGAGAGACAAGATGTTGGGATCAGGTGCGGTAATGGGAGCATTAACGGCGGGGAACAAGAATAAGCGTAAAACCGTTGTGTTGCATCTGTTAAATAAAGTTCGTATTGAAATCAATGTATCGAAAGGTTCATAGTGGAGGGAGATTTTAGTCACCGTGCTTCATGGTGTGTGCCTGAAGCACGACAAAATAACGGGAGAACCATTATGGAAATCAGAGTTGTTGCCACAATTGTCGCGAAAAAAGAATTCAGGGCAAAAGTGACAGAAGCATTGCTTGACGTAATTGAGCCAAGTCGGCAGGAAGTGGGTTGCCTGCAATATGAGCTGCATCAGGATCTGGATAACGACGGCACTTTTGTTTTCTATGAGCGCTGGGCATCAGAAGATGCGTTGAACCAGCACAACAAGACCGAGCATTTTCAGCATTTCGCCAGAAGCCTGGAAGGGAAACTTGAGGAACTGACGATCCGTCGTCTGAAAAGTCTGGCCTGATTTTCATGGGGCAGCTAACTCGCCAATAAAAAAACCCGCCGAGGCGGGTTTTTAGTTTTGTGACACTGTCAGCTCAGCGGAATTACTCTGCTGGCATTTCCGGCTTAGTGGCAGGAGCCGTGGCAGTAGTTACTGCAGCATGGCCACCGGCAGAACCTTTGCCATCAAAGTTGAACTCAGGGCGAACCCAGTCACTTTGACGCGCGGGTTCAGGCACATAGCTAGGTGCTGGTGCTTTCGTCATAGGCGCTGTCGCGAAATGCTTGAAGCGAGGTGCAACAACCGCAGCTTCAGTCACTGCCGGAGCTTGCGCAACGGGGGCAGCCTCCACGGCAGGTTTTACTTCCGCAACCGGTTCTGCTTTCTCTTCCACTTTCACTTCAGGTTCTGCGACTGGCGCAGGTGCCTGAAGTTCAGGTTCAGCAAGCACGGCTGTCGGTTCAACGACGGCTGGCTCGTGCGCTTCCGGTGCCACTTCGACAACAGGCGTTTCTTCAACAGGTTCAGCTGTTGCAGGCTCAACCAATACAGGTTCGTCAGCAACAGGCTGTGCCGCTTCTGCAGGTGCAGCATCTGTAGCATCTGTAGCTGCTTCTTGCTGAGCAGCTTCAACTACTGTTTCTGACTGAGCTACTGGCTGAGGTGCAACCTCTGCAGCTTCAGAAATGACCGGCGTATTCGCCTGGGCAATCTCAACTTGCTGAGTCAGCACTTCAGGTGCTTCTGTTTCAGTGTTCTGCTGCTCATGGGACTGATATTCAGAAGACTGATATTCAGAAGATTGAGCCACCGGATAGGTGATCCAAACTTTGCCAGACGCCATTTCCGGAGAAACGAACGCACCTGCCATTGGCATTGGCGACTGAGTCGGGTAACGCTCGTCACGGTAACGACGACGACGCTGTCCGCTGACACGCAAGTGACGCGGAGAACGACGTGAACGACGCGGCATTCCATTTTCACGGGCGTTGTCATTCTGATTGTCTTCGTTGTCCGCTGTGTTTGCCGGTTCGGCATCAGAAGATTCTTGCGCAACCACGGCTGGCGCTGGTGCTGCCGGACGAGTGCCGGTGATCAGCAACTGAGCCGCAGCTTCTTCTTCATGATCAACTTCTTCAGATTCGAAGCGGATTTTCTGATTCAGCTGGCGACGCTGACGGCGCTGTGCTGGCTGACGGTCTTCCTGTTCAGTTTCATCAGTAACAACCGGTGCAACAACAACTTGCTCAACAGCAACCGCATCCTGAATTTTCTCTTCAGTTTGTGGTTTACGTTTGTCTTCAGAACGGCGACGCGAACGCTCACGACGAGGTTGTTGCTGCTGTTCTTCGCGAGCAGCAGTTTCAACTTCTTCGTTACGGGTTTCAGTAACAACCGGTTCCTGATTACGACGGCCACGACGCTGATCATCACGTTGTTCGCGATTATTTTCGCGGTTATCACGGCCTTCGCCACGATTATCACGATTGTTATCACGACCTTCGCCACGCTCACCACGATTACCGCGGTCATTGCGCTCGCCACGTTCACCGTTACGCTCACGGCGTCCGCCCTGACGGCGCTGGTTGCGGCGTTCGTTATTACGACGGTTTTCGGTTTCAGTTGCTTCCGTAGTCTCTTTTGGTGTTTCAACAGGTTTAACTTCCTGTTGTGGCTCCGGTGCGAACAAGCTCTTCAACCCGCTTAGCAGACGGCTGACAAAACCGGATTTTTCAACAACAGGCGCTGCCGGAGCATTCACTGTGGCTGTTCTGGTTTTGACAGGTTCTTCAGGCACAGCAGCCTGCTCGAAGCTGGAAGGAGGTGCTTCGCTTTGCAGCGCGAATGCAGCCAGTGCCGGTTGCTCAGGACGACGACGTTCAGCCGGCAACTCTTCAGAAGGTTGCAGCATTTCTGCTTCGTGGATCTGAGGCAGCAAGTAGCTCAGTGCAGAGATTTCTTCACCTTTACGTACACGCAGAACGTGGTAGTGCGGAGTTTGCATCTGATCGTTAGGTACGATCACTGCACGCACGCCACCCTGACGTTTTTCGATGGCATTCACCGATTCACGTTTTTCGTTCAGCAGGTAAGAAGCGATTGGCACCGGAACGATGGCATGCACTTCTTTGGTGTTTTCTTTCAGCGCTTCTTCTTCAATCAGACGCAGAATCGACAGTGACAGAGATTCGTTGTCACGGACGGTACCGGTACCTGCACAACGCGGGCAAATATGGTGCGTTGATTCACCCAGTGAAGGGCTCAGACGCTGACGGGACATTTCCAGTAAGCCGAAACGGGAAATACGACCAATCTGGATGCGGGCGCGGTCCTGACGAACGGCGTCACGCAGACGGTTTTCCACTTCGCGCTGATGGCGAACTGGCGTCATATCGATGAAGTCGATAACGATCAGGCCACCCAGGTCACGCAGGCGTAACTGGCGGGCAATTTCGTCAGCCGCTTCAAGGTTAGTGTTGAATGCAGTTTCTTCGATATCGCCACCGCGGGTTGCACGCGCGGAGTTGATGTCGATAGCGGTCAACGCTTCAGTGCTGTCGATAACAATCGAGCCGCCGGAAGGCAGACGGACTTCACGCTGGAAAGCGGATTCGATTTGCGATTCGATCTGGTAGTGACTGAACAGCGGAATTTCACCGACGTACGGTTTAATTTTGCTGCTGAAATCAGGACGGCCCAGAGCGGCGATATGCTCTTTTGCCAGGTCGAGGATTTTCGGGTTATCGATAAGGATTTCGCCGATATCCGGACGCAGATAGTCACGGAATGCACGAACGATAACGTTACTTTCCTGATGGATCAGGAATGGGGCAGGGCGGCCTTCAGCAGCTTTCTTGATAGCATCCCAATGTTTGAGACGGAAAGTCAGGTCCCATTGCAGGGCTTCTGCGGATTTGCCGACACCGGCAGTACGCACAATAAGACCCATTCCATCAGGCAGTTGCAGAGAAGACAGCGCTTCTTTCAGTTCAGTACGGTCATCACCTTCAATCCGGCGGGAAATTCCCCCAGCGCGTGGATTATTAGGCATCAGAACCAGATAGCTACCGGCCAGACTGATAAACGTCGTCAGTGCTGCGCCTTTATTTCCACGTTCTTCTTTATCGACCTGAACGATAACTTCCTGACCTTCGCGCAACACATCTTTGATGTTTGGGCGGCCGTGGGAAGAATAGTTGCTAGGGAAATATTCACGGGAAATTTCTTTCAGAGGGAGGAAACCGTGTCGTTCTGCGCCGTAATCTACGAATGCCGCTTCCAGACTAGGTTCAATGCGGGTGATTTTACCTTTGTAAATGTTCGCTTTTTTCTGCTCATGGCCCGGACTTTCAATATCCAAATCATACAGCCGCTGTCCATCTACAAGGGCAACGCGCAACTCTTCTTGCTGAGTCGCGTTAATCAACATTCTTTTCATCGTAACTTACTCATTATTATTCCATTATTGACAGAGCTGCGGGCAAAATGACCTCATGACCGGGTAAACCGTTGGCCCCGAGTCTTCTCGCAAATCGTCAACCTCACGGTTGTCGCTTGCATAGGGGCGCATTATTTCGGTAAGTCTGCTTTTGCTGTATTAAAGACACCAGCGTTATGAAAGCAGCACTTTTATTAGGGGAATAGCTTCTGAATTTAGGTTAACAGATCTCATTCCGTATGCCGGCCAAGCTGCAACCCGCAGCCCGCTAATTGCTTGATTTCACATTACGTCTTACGCCATTGCTGCGTTTTTGCGCGATCAGGCAAATCTATAATTCCTGCGTTTTCCCTAACTTAAGAGAAACAACGCCGAAAGTAGTTTCATTATTCCATTGCAGGCACTGTGATAGCAAGGTGACTTTTCCCATGCGGGTAAGATATTTACCTCAATGAGAGATGTGCCGCATTGTCTGAACTTTCGCTTTCTGTAAAAACAAGGGGTATAGAAGGGTTTTCCTCAGCAGTTACTGGTAAAGTAAGAGTTAAGCACATAAAAATCAGTGGCGCGAACCGTGCCGGATATTTAGAATCTCGAGCCATGAAAACTGAGAATCCAACTGTACAATTAATCCCCATCTCCGAAGACGAAGCCGGTCAGCGCATCGACAACTTCTTACTTAAAATCCTAAAGGGTGTGCCGAAGAGCATGATCTATCGCATTGTGCGTAAAGGTGAGGTGCGGGTTAATAAGAAAAGAATTAAGCCTGAATACAAATTACTTGCCGGTGATGAAGTGCGTGTCCCGCCGGTTCGCGTGGCAGAGCGTGATGAAGCGCCGGTTTCTGCGAAGCTGGATAAAGTCGCGGCTTTAGCTGATTGCATCTTATATGAAGACGATCATTTACTGATCCTGAACAAACCTTCCGGTACTGCCGTCCACGGTGGCAGCGGTCTGAGCTTTGGCGTGATCGAAGGTCTGCGAGCCCTGCGTCCGGAAGCGCGCTTCCTTGAACTGGTTCACCGTCTTGACCGTGATACTTCCGGCGTTTTGCTGGTCGCCAAGAAGCGTTCCGCCCTGCGATCTCTGCATGAGCAATTGCGCGTTAAAAGTATGCAGAAGGATTACCTGGCGCTGGTGCGCGGTGAATGGCCTTCGCATTGCAAAGTGGTGCAGGCTCCGCTGCTGAAAAATATCCTGCAAAGCGGTGAGCGTGTTGTCAGGGTGAATGCGGAAGGAAAACCTTCTGAAACACGTTTCAAAATTGAAGAGCGTTATGAATTTGCAACGCTGGTGAAAGCCAGCCCAGTGACAGGCAGAACGCACCAGATCCGTGTGCATGCGTTGCACGCTGGTCACCCGATTGCTTTTGATGATCGTTATGGTGAGCGTGATTTCGATGCGAAACTGTCAGGAACGGGTCTGAACCGTCTTTTCCTGCATGCGGCTGCGCTACGTTTTGAACATCCGGCTAGCGGTGAAACCCTGCGCATTGAGGCTCCTATGGATGCCAAACTGCGTAACTGCCTGAAAATTTTACGCGGCAAAGCAAACGCTCGTTAAAAAGATCAGCTTATAAAGAGGCGCACTGGTTGCGCCTTTTTTTATGCCTCTCAATTAACGGCTTTCAAGCAATGGATTGATGCCGTGTTCGCGCAGTAAGGAGAGCAGGGCAATAAGTGGCAGCCCGATTAGCGTGTTTGGGTCGCGCCCCGTCAGACTGTTGAAAAGCGTAATCCCCAAACCTTCGCATTTAAAGCTACCCGCGCAGTCGTACGGCTCTTCGAGATGCAAATATCCGGTAATTTCTTCATCGGTCAATGGCCGGAAGGTGACGTCAAACGTTTCGCATAACGTCTGCGCTGTTTTTGCATCGCTGTTATAGAGACTCAGGCCGGTATAGAACGTAACCATTTTGCCGCTGGCTGCCCGCAACTGACGGAATGCATTATCGAAAGTGTGCGGCTTTCCGGTGATTTTTCCATCGATAAAGCAAACCTGATCGGAGCCAATGATCAGATGATGCGGGTAAGCAGTGGCGAGCGCGTCAGCTTTGGATTGTGCCAGTCGCTGCACCAGTTCTGCCGGATTTTCATCGGGAAAAGGGGTTTCATCAATATCGGGTGAAGCGCAGGTAAATTTCAGCCCGGTTTTCTCCAGCAAGGCTTTCCGGTAGACCGAGGTCGAGGCTAAAAGTAAATCTGGTGCAGACATAATCATAATTTTTTTTCACAAAGCGTAGCGTTATTGAATCACACATTTTAAACTGTCGTCCGCTGCGGAAGCGAATATTGGTGAAAGGTGCGGTTTTGAGGCCTTTTTCTTTGACTCTCTGTCGTTACAAAGTTAATATGCGCGCCCTATGCAAAAAGTAAAATTACCCCTGACCCTTGATGCGGTCCGCACTGCCCAGAAGCGTTTAGACTATACAGGTGTCTATACTGCAGATCAGGTTACGCGTGTTGCCCAATCAGTGGTCAGTGTGGATTCTGATATACAAACCTCATTGTCGTTTAATATCGACAATCAGCGCCTGGCTGTGATTACCGGCCACTCCGATGTTGCTGTGACTCTGGAATGCCAGAGATGCGGTAAGACGTTTGAACATCAGGTTCACACAACATATTGTTTTAGCCCTGTCCAGAATGATGAACAGGCTGAGGCATTACCGGAAGCGTACGAGCCTATCGAAGTCGATGATTTTGGCGAAGTCGATTTGCTGGCAATGATTGAAGACGAAATTATTCTTTCACTGCCTGTCGTTCCGGTACATGAATCTGAACACTGTGAAGTGTCCGACGCGGACATGGTATTTGGCAAACTGCCTGAAGAGGCGGAGAAACCTAATCCATTTGCCGTATTAGCGAGTTTAAAGAAAAGTACTTAAGGAGTAAGGTCCATGGCCGTACAACAGAATAAACCAACCCGTTCTAAACGTGGCATGCGTCGTTCACATGACGCTCTGACCACTTCCACTCTGTCTGTGGACAAGACTTCTGGTGAAACTCACCTGCGTCACCACATCACTGCCGACGGTTTCTACCGCGGTCGCAAGGTAATCGGCTGATAATTGCCTGCAACTTATTCACGTGATAAGTGCTGGCAAGGCGATACCTTGACTCGTCTAACCATCGCGTTAGATGTAATGGGCGGAGATTTCGGTCCTTCCGTCACAGTGCCTGCTTCATTGCAGGCACTGATCTCTAATTCTGAATTAGATCTTCTTCTGGTCGGCGATCCCGACGCAATCACACCTTTCTTAGCCAAAGCCGATCCTTCTATATCAGAACGAATTCGGATAATTCCTGCTGAATCAGTTATAGCCAGCGACATGCGCGCGTCGCAAGCTATACGTGCCAGTAAAGGAAGCTCAATGCGTGTGGCGTTGGAACTGATCAAAAGCGGAGATGCACAAGCGTGTGTCAGTGCCGGGAATACCGGCGCTCTGATGGGATTAGCCAAAATGGTGGTCAAGCCACTGGATGGCATTGAGCGCCCGGCGCTGATGACCGTCCTGCCCAATCAGCAACGCAGTAAAACTGTGGTGCTGGATTTGGGGGCGAACGTTGAGTGTGACAGCACAATGTTGGTCCAGTTTGCCGTGATGGGTGCAGTAATGGCGGAGCAGGTGGTGGGTATCAGTAACCCCCGCGTCGCCTTACTCAATATCGGTGAAGAGGAAAGCAAAGGGCTGGATAATATCCGCGAAGCCGCCGCTATTTTAAAAAATACCGCACTAATCAACTATATCGGCTATCTTGAAGGCAATGACCTTCTGACCGGTAAGACAGATGTGATGGTGTGTGACGGCTTCGTGGGCAATGTTACGCTCAAGACCATGGAAGGCGTAATAAGGATGTTTTTGTCACTGTTAAAATCCTCCGGTGAGGGTGGCAAGAAAGCCTGGTGGTTGAAATGGTTGGGACGGATAGTCCAGAAGAAGTTGCTAAAGCGTTTTAGCCACCTCAACCCCGACCAGTATAATGGCGCATGTTTGTTAGGATTACGGGGCATCGTTATTAAAAGCCACGGTGGAGCAAACCAGCGTGCGTTTGCTGTTGCTATCGAACAGGCTGTGCAGGCGGTGCAGCGGCAGGTCCCTCAGCGGATTGCCGCGCGCCTTGAAGCTGTATTACCCAAGAGTGACTGATCGTACATGTATACAAAAATTCTCGGTACGGGGAGCTATTTGCCCGTGCAAGTTCGGACTAATGCCGACTTAGAAAAAATGGTGGATACCTCCGACGAGTGGATTGTCACCCGCACAGGTATTCGTGAACGTCGTATCGCTGCACCGGATGAGACTGTGGCCACAATGGGCCTGCACGCAGCAGAAAAAGCACTTGAAATGGCCGGCGTCAGCGCAAGCGACGTGGGTTTGATCATTGTTGCAACAACCTCATCTTCACATGCATTCCCGAGTTCAGCCTGCCAGGTGCAGAACATGCTGGGCATCAAGGATTCTGCAGCATTCGATCTGGCCGCCGCTTGTGCAGGTTTTACATACGCACTGAGCGTTGCCGATCAATACATCAAAAACGGTGCAGTGAAATATGCACTGGTGATCGGCTCTGATGTGTTGTCGCGTAAACTCGATCCTGAAGATCGCGGTACGGTCATTCTGTTCGGTGATGGCGCGGGCGCAGTATTGCTGGGCGCTTCAGAAGAGCAGGGCATCATTTCTACGCATATGCATGCGGATGGTCATTACGGCAACCTGCTAACGCTGGCCTACCCAAGCCAGACTGAGCCGGAAAAACCTGCTTATGTCACCATGGCGGGTAATGAAGTCTTCAAAGTCGCTGTGACTGAACTGGCGCACATTGTTGATGAAACACTGACCGCAAATAATCTCGACCGTACTGCACTCGACTGGCTGGTTCCGCATCAGGCGAACCTGCGCATTATCAGTGCGACAGCGAAAAAGCTGGGTATGGGAATGGACAAAGTCGTGGTTACGCTCGATCGTCATGGCAATACCTCTGCGGCCTCTGTGCCTGCAGCATTTGACGAAGCAGTGCGTGACGGCAGAATTCAGCGCGGGCAATTAGTGTTGCTCGAAGCATTTGGCGGTGGCTTTACCTGGGGCTCGGCGCTGGTACGTTTTTGATTTAACAGGATGATAAAAATGACAAAAATTGCAGTTGTTTTCCCTGGTCAGGGTTCTCAGACGCTCGGTATGCTGGCTGATCTAGCCGCTGCGCATCCGGTGGTTGAAGAAACATTTGCCGAAGCTTCTTCGGCGCTGGGATATGATTTATGGCAGCTGGTGCAACAGGGGCCTGCTGAAGAACTGAATAAAACCTGGCAGACACAGCCTGCGTTGCTGGCCGCTTCCGTCGCTATCTGGCGTGTATGGCAGCAGCAGAACGGCGCTCAGCCTGTTCTGATGGCGGGTCATAGCCTGGGTGAATACTCTGCTCTGGTTTGTGCCGGTGTGCTGGATTTCAAACAGGCGATTTCACTGGTTGAACTGCGCGGCAAACTGATGCAGGAAGCGGTTCCGGCGGGTACTGGCGCGATGTACGCCATTATCGGTCTGGACAACGACGCGATTGCCAAAGCCTGTGAAGAGTCAGCTCAGGGTCAGGTTGTCTCTCCGGTTAACTTTAACTCGCCAGGTCAGGTTGTGATCGCGGGTAACAAAGAAGCGGTAGAACGCGCCGGTGCGGCCTGTAAAGAAGCAGGTGCAAAACGCGCTCTGCCACTGCCAGTCAGCGTGCCATCGCATTGTGCTCTGATGAAGCCTGCTGCGGATAAACTTGCCGTTGCACTGGAAAATGTCACATTCAGCGCACCTCAGTATTCCGTGGTGAACAACGTTGATGTGAAAATTGAAACGTCTCCTGAAGCCATCCGCAGTGCGCTGGTACGCCAGCTGTACAGCCCGGTGCGCTGGACTGAGTCTGTCGAATTTATGGCAGCACAGGGCGTTGAGCAGCTTTTAGAAGTGGGGCCGGGTAAAGTATTGACCGGTCTGACAAAACGTATTGTTGACACCCTGACGGCGGCCGCTGTGAATGACACGGCAAGTCTGGCAGCGGCGTTAGAGCAGTAATAAGAGGATGAGTATGACCTTCGAAGGCAAAATTGCACTTGTTACTGGTGCCAGTCGTGGTATTGGCCGCGCTATTGCAGAGAAACTGGTAGCAGGCGGCGCGAAAGTGATCGGCACAGCGACCAGCGAGAAAGGTGCTGAAGCGATCAGCGAATATTTAGGCGAAAATGGCAAAGGTATTATGCTCAATGTGGTTGATTCTGCATCTATTGAGCAAGTATTGGCGACAATTCGAGCTGAATTTGGCGAAATTGATATTTTAGTTAATAATGCCGGCATTACCCGTGATAACCTTCTCATGCGTATGAAGGATGATGAGTGGCAGGATATCCTGGATACGAATCTGACTTCTGTGTTTCGGCTTTCAAAAGCTGTCATGCGAGCTATGATGAAGAAACGGTGTGGACGGATTATTACAATTGGTTCCGTTGTTGGCACCATGGGTAACGCAGGGCAGGCGAACTACGCGGCGGCTAAAGCTGGCTTGATTGGTTTTAGTAAGTCTTTGGCACGTGAAGTTGCTTCACGTGGCATTACTGTCAACGTCGTCGCTCCCGGCTTTATTGAGACGGATATGACAAGGGCGTTGACAGATGATCAACGCGCAGGCATTTTGTCATCAGTTCCAGCCAACCGGTTGGGCGATGCCAAAGAAATTGCCAGCGCCGTTGCTTTTTTAGCCTCTGACGAGGCCGGCTATATCACGGGTGAAACATTACATGTCAATGGCGGCATGTATATGATTTAAAAATTACGAAATTATTTGCGTTTTTTGCGGTAAAAACCGCAAAATAGAGCAAATTCGTGGTTTGACCAGCCTGGATTTAGTTGCATCTTTTTCAACATTTTATACACTACGAAAACCATCGCGAAAGCGAGTTTTGATAGGAAATTTAAGAGTATGAGCACTATCGAAGAACGCGTTAAGAAAATCATCGTTGAACAGCTGGGTGTTAAACAGGAAGAAGTAGTGAATGCTGCATCTTTCGTAGACGACCTTGGCGCTGATTCTCTCGACACCGTTGAGCTGGTTATGGCTCTGGAAGAAGAGTTTGATACCGAGATCCCTGACGAAGAAGCTGAAAAAATCACTACTGTTCAGGCAGCAATTGATTTTATCAACGCTAGCCAACAGTAAGCGTACATGCTTTAAGTTTAGATAGTTAGGCGGTCATTTGACCGCCTAAGTTTTTTATATCCCACGGTATTACTACTTTTTTCCCTCCCTGGAGGACACACGTGTCTAAGCGTCGAGTTGTAGTGACTGGACTGGGCATGCTGTCTCCTGTCGGCAATACTGTAGAGTCCACTTGGAACGCTCTCCTTGCCGGTCAGAGTGGCATCAGCCTGATCGACCATTTTGATACTAGTGCCTATGCAACGCGTTTTGCTGGCTTAGTAAAAGATTTTAACTGTGAAGACTACATCCCGCGTAAAGATGCCCGCAAGATGGACGCCTTTATTCAGTATGGTATTACTGCCGGTATTCAGGCGATGCAAGACTCCGGGCTTGAAGTGACTGCTGAGAACGCGACACGCATTGGTGCGGCGATCGGTTCTGGCATCGGCGGACTTGGTCTGATTGAAGAAAACCATACGTCATTGGTTAACGGCGGACCTCGCAAAATTAGTCCTTTTTTCGTTCCATCAACCATCGTTAACATGATTGCCGGTCATCTGAGTATCATGTTCGGGTTGCGTGGGCCGAGTATTTCTATTGCTACAGCCTGTACTTCTGGTGTGCATAATATTGGTCATGCAGCACGTATCATCGCCTATAACGATGCTGACGTGATGCTGGCAGGCGGCGCAGAAAAAGCCAGCACCCCGCTGGGTGTCGGTGGTTTCGGTGCAGCACGCGCGCTATCCACGCGCAACGATAATCCGCAGGCCGCAAGCCGCCCGTGGGATAAAGATCGTGATGGTTTCGTACTCGGTGACGGTGCCGGAATTATGGTGCTGGAAGAGTACGAACATGCCCGCAAACGCGGTGCAAAAATTTATGCTGAAATCGTCGGCTTTGGTATGAGCAGCGATGCTTACCATATGACCTCTCCACCGGAAGACGGTGCAGGTGCCGCGCTGGCGATGGAAAACGCGTTGCGTGATGCAGGCATTTCTGCGTCGCAAATTGGCTATATCAACGCGCACGGGACTTCTACCCCTGCGGGTGACAAAGCCGAAGCGCAGGCGGTTAAATCTGTCTTTGGTGCGGATTCTCACAAAGTGCTGGTCAGTTCAACCAAGTCTATGACCGGCCACCTGTTAGGTGCGGCGGGGGCGGTGGAGTCTATCTTCACTTTACTCGCGCTGCGTGATCAGGCCGTTCCACCGACCCTGAATCTGGACAATCCAGACGAAGGGTGCGATCTGGACTTTGTACCGCACGAAGCGCGTCAGGTGAAAGACATGCAATATTCACTGTGCAACTCCTTCGGATTCGGTGGAACTAACGGTTCCCTGGTATTCCGCAAGATGTGATTGCGACGGTGTATTATTGAGAAAGGCCCGTTAATCGGGCCTTTTTGCTGTCTGAATAAAAGCATTTGCTATGCGGTAAAGTGGAATCAAACGGCAGCTCAACGGAAAGAGTCTTCCCGCCATTTCAGCCTGCCGGTACGATAAAGTAAGAATGCTCCACTTGCTGCCAGAGGCCTGCTCACGCAGTCTCAGCGGTCGGAGAACGCTAACCCTGAAGTCAGGAGGAAGTAACCATGTGGATTAACGGTGCGGCGGCGACAACATTGCCAGCGGCAGACCGGTCTGTGCAATTTGGCGACGGTTGCTTCACTACGGCCAGGGTGTTGCGCGGTGAAATCCAGCTTCTTCCAGAGCACATTGCGCGGATGCAGCGCGCGGTGTCTGTTTTGCATATTGATGGCGTGAACTGGGCAGCTTTAGAACGCGAAATGATTCAGGCCGCAGGGCAACAGGAAGAGGCTGTCGTTAAAGCCGTTGTGACACGCGGGCAGGGTGGACGAGGCTACAGTTCGGCAGGATGCTCTGAACCGACCCGGATTGTATCTGTGTCCGCTTATCCGGCACATTATCACGCGTTACGGCAGCCCGGTGTAAAACTCGCCCTGAGCCCGGTGACGTTGAGCAAAAATCCGCTGCTGGCGGGCATAAAACACCTCAACCGTCTTGAGCAGGTGATGATCCGCCTGCATCTTGACCAGACGGACGCCCACGAGGCTCTGGTGGTTGACACCTCAGGTTGCCTGGTGGAATGCTGTGCGGCTAATTTATTCTGGCGGAAGGGGAATCAGGTATTTACACCGGATTTATCACTGTCGGGCGTGGATGGCGTTATGCGTCAGCACATTATCCGGCTCATTGAAAACTCGTCGCCCTGGGCGTTGTACATTGTCAGTGAACCCGCCGAGGTATTGTTTGATGCCGATGAGGTGCTGATTTGTAATGCGCTGATGCCGGTTTTACCCGTGGCACAGGCGTGCGGATGGCATTACTCATCCCGAGATTTGTACAATTTTTTGCTCCAGAACTGTTAAAAAAGTGAATAAACAATGACAAACAAAAAGACCAAAATCTTCGCCATTATTGTCCTGATCCTTGCAGGACTGGCGACGTTTGCCTACCAGAAAGTGAAACAGTTTGCGGACCGCCCGATCAATGTCAGCAGTGAAACGATCTTCACCCTGCCTGCCGGTACCGGGCGTGTGGTTCTGGAAACGCTGCTCATCGACAAGAACCTGATGAAGCCCAATCCGTGGTTCCCATGGTTATTACGTTTAGAGCCCGAACTGAGTGAGTTTAAAGCCGGTACCTACCGTCTGGAAAAAGGCATGACCGTTCGCCAGATGCTGGAGCTGCTGAAAAGTGGCAAAGAAGCCCAATTTAGTATTCGTTTTGTCGAGGGCTTTAAGCTCAGCGACTGGATGAAGGTTTTAGATACTTCAGAGTATCTCAGGCATGAACTTAGCGGCAAAAGCGGTGAAGAGATCGCCGCGGCCTTAGGCATGGCCGATACCAAAAATGCCGAAGGCTGGTTGTATCCCGATACTTACCATTACACTGCGGGCATGACGGATTTATCTCTGCTCAAACGCGCCCATGTGCGCATGGAAAAAACCGTTGCGGATATCTGGAAAGACCGCGCTGATTCGCTGCCGTATAAAACGCCTGAAGACATGGTCACTATGGCGTCGATTATTGAAAAAGAAACTGCCGTGAAAGATGAGCGTCCTGAAGTGGCGTCTGTGTTCATCAATCGTCTGCGGATCGGCATGCGTCTGCAAACAGACCCGACCGTCATCTATGGTATGGGTGATAAATACACCGGTAATATCACGAAGAAAGATTTAGAAACGCCGACCCCTTACAATACTTATGTGATTACCGGCCTGCCGCCTTCACCGATTGCGATGCCGAGCGAAGCCTCACTTCAGGCTGCGGCACATCCCGCAAAAACGCCGTATCTTTATTTTGTCGCTGACGGCAAAGGCGGGCATACTTTCAGCACTAACCTTGAGAACCACAACAAGGCGGTTCGTGTGTATATAGAGGCTCTTAAGAACAAGAATGAAAAGTAACTTCATTGTGATTGAAGGCCTGGAAGGGGCGGGGAAAACCACTGCTCATAACGTGGTGGTGGATGCATTGCGCCAGCACGGCGTAGAAGAAATTGTGTTTACCCGTGAGCCGGGCGGTACGCCGCTGGCGGAGAAATTACGCGATTTATTTAAGCGTGGCGTAGATGGCGAAAAACCGACGGTCAAAGCCGAAGTGCTGATGCTTTACGCTGCCCGTGTCCAGCTGGTTGAGACGGTGATTTTACCCGCTCTTGCGCGTGGCGCATGGGTGGTGGGTGACCGACACGATCTCTCCTCACAAGCTTATCAGGGCGGCGGACGTGGGATTGATGCCAAACTAATGACCTCATTGCGCGATATCGTTCTGGGGGATTTCCGCCCTGATCTGACGTTGTATCTGGATTTACCTCCGGCCATTGGCCTGCAACGTGCCCGTGCGCGTGGTGAACTGGATCGTATCGAGCAGGAAGCCTTGCCTTTCTTTGAACGTACGCGCGCCCGTTATCTGGAGCTTGCCGCCGCTGACAGCCGCATTAAAACCATTGATGCCTCGCAGACTATTGAAGAAGTGAAGTCATCGATCGAACAGACACTGAAAAACTGGTTTGACGAGCAGGCAACCCGGGAGCATTCATGAACTGGTATCCGTGGCTCAGCGCCCCTTATCGCCAGCTGACAGGGCAATATCTGACAGGCCGCGGGCATCATGCGGTGCTGATGCATGCCGCTGCGGGGATTGGGGATGAGGCGCTGGTATATGGTCTGAGCCGCTGGCTGCTGTGCCAGCACAAGGATGGCGAAAAGAGTTGTGGTTCATGCCACAGCTGTCAGCTGATGATTGCCGGCAACCATCCTGACTGGCATATCCTGCAACCTGAAAAAGGCAAAAACTCGCTGGGCATTGATCCGGTGCGTCAGCTCATCGAAACGCTCTACAATTATTCCCAACAGGGCGGCTCGAAAGTTGTCTGGATCCCGCAAACGGAATTGCTGACTGAAGCTGCAGCGAACGCCTTGCTGAAAACGCTGGAAGAACCCCCGGCGGGCACCTATTTCCTGCTCGGATGCCGCGAACCTTCGGCGTTACTGGCAACGATCCGCAGCCGCTGTTTTTACTGGCATCTGCCGGTGCCGGAAGAAGCGCTGGCGGTGCAGTGGATCAACCGTCAGCTCAGTGCTGATCCTGTCTCGATCAAAACCGCATTGCGTCTGACCAACGGTGCGCCGTTGTCAGCCATTGAACTGTTGCAGCCGGAACGCTGGAAGCAACGCGTGGCATTATGCCAGCAGCTTTATACGCAATGTCAGCAACAGGATATGCTTTCCCTGTTGCCGCAGCTTAATCATGATGATGCACCGGAACGTCTGTACTGGCTGGCGACGTTACTTCTTGATGCCATTAAATGGCAGCAACAGGCGGGGCAGTTCATCATCAACCACGATCAGCAGCCGTTAATTGCGTTGCTCGCCGGTGCGCAGTCCAGTTTGGCTTTACAGCAATCGGTGAGTGCCTGGATGCATTGCCGCCATCAGCTGCTTTCTATCGTCGGTGTTAACCGTGAGTTACTGCTGACCGAACAACTTCTTGAGTGGGAAAAGATGCTTCAGGGCACAGTTTCTGCGTCGATTTTCAGTTCCGCGCTTTCCCGCTGAACCCCTTATTTGTCATGAGTTAAATACTATGTTTTTAGTCGATTCCCACTGTCATCTCGACAGCCTTGATTACAATGAGCTGCACTCCGGCGTGGATAATGTGCTGGAAAAAGCCCGTGAACGTGACGTGAAATTTATGCTGGCGGTGGCGACCACATTGCCAGGTTATCGCGCGATGACACAACTGATTGGTGACCGTCCCGCCGTCGCATTTTCCTGCGGTGTGCATCCGCTGAATATTGACGATGGCTATGATTTCGCAGAACTGCGTGAGCTTGCCGCCAGCCCGAAAGTGGTGGCAATGGGTGAAACCGGTCTGGATTATTTTTATCAGAAAGAAGCGCATCAGCTGAAACTGCAACAGGATTCATTCCGCGAGCACATCCGCATTGGCCGCGAGCTTAACAAACCGGTGATCGTCCATACCCGTGATGCCCGTCAGGATACGCTGGATATTCTCAAAGAAGAGAACGCAGGGGAGTGCGGTGGTGTTTTGCATTGCTTCACCGAGGATCTGCCGACGGCAAAATTCCTGCTGGATCTGGGGTTCTTTATCTCGTTCTCAGGGATTGTGACTTTCCGTAACGCTGAAGCGTTGCGTGAAGTGGCCCGTTATGTACCGCTGGATCGATTGCTGGTGGAAACTGACTCACCGTATCTGGCACCCGTACCACATCGTGGTAAAGAGAACCAGCCTGCTTATGTGCGTGACGTTGCCGATTACATGGCCGTGCTCAAAGGTGTGAGTGTGGAACAGCTGGCTGAAGCGACCACTGCAAACTTTTCACGATTATTTCACATCGATACTTCCTCCCTGATCTAACCTTAGGCTTAGTCATATACGCCAGATTTATTTTACACCTCGTAATTAATCACCAGAATGAGGTATCGTGGCCCCGTTTTTTGCGGGGTCACCGGCGTTTATTTCGGATTAAATGTTGTAAATCGTGGGTTTTTTAAACGCTCTCACTGCATTTTTCAGAAAAACGTGACTGCCATCAAACATTAACAAAGGGAATTATTTTACCCTGCGTAAAAATTAAAAGGGGTGCTCAGACACCCGATAGCAAAGGGCTGTACGACCTTTTGCAAAGCGGCTAGTTATCAGGCTAAACCGCATGAAGTATCAAAAAGCATCATTACTCAGGAGCACACTCAATTATGTTTAAGAACGCGTTTGCAAACCTTCAAAAGGTCGGTAAATCGCTAATGCTGCCAGTATCCGTACTGCCAATCGCAGGTATCCTGCTTGGTGTCGGTTCTGCAAACTTTAGCTGGCTGCCAGTGATCGTTTCCCATGTTATGGCCGAAGCCGGTGGTTCCGTCTTCGCTAATATGCCTCTGATCTTTGCTATCGGTGTGGCGTTAGGCTTCACCAACAACGACGGTGTTTCTGCACTGGCGTCCGTTGTGGCATACGGCATCATGGTGAAAACCATGGCAGTTGTTGCACCACTGGTTCTGCATTTGCCTGCTGAAGAAATTGCAGCCAAGCATCTGGCGGATACCGGCGTACTGGGCGGTATTATCTCCGGTGCGATTGCGGCATACATGTTCAACCGTTTCTACCGCATCAAGTTGCCAGAATACCTGGGCTTCTTCGCTGGTAAACGTTTCGTGCCAATCATCTCTGGTATGGCAGCGATTATTCTGGGTGTGGTTCTGTCCTTCATCTGGCCGCCAATCGGTACAGGTATCCAGACCTTCTCACAATGGGCTGCTTACCAGAACCCGGTTGTGGCATTCGGTATCTACGGCGTTGTAGAACGTGCGCTGGTTCCGTTTGGTCTGCACCATATCTGGAACGTTCCATTCCAGATGCAAATCGGTGAGTACGTGAACTCTGCGGGTCAGGTATTCCACGGCGATATCCCACGTTACATGGCGGGTGACCCGACTGCGGGTAAACTGTCCGGTGGCTTCCTGTTCAAAATGTACGGTCTTCCAGCGGCGGCTATCGCTATCTGGCACTCAGCAAAACCTGAGAACCGTGCAAAAGTCGGCGGCATCATGATTTCCGCTGCACTGACTGCATTCCTGACCGGTATCACCGAGCCAATCGAATTCTCCTTCATGTTCGTTGCGCCGATTCTGTATGTGATCCACGCGATCCTGGCCGGTCTGGCATTCCCAATCTGTATCCTGTTGGGTATGCGTGACGGTACCAGCTTCTCGCACGGTCTGATTGACTTCATCGTACTGAGCGGCAACAGCAGCAAAATCTGGCTGTTCCCAATCGTGGGTGCGGTGTATGCCGTGGTTTACTACAGCATCTTCCGTTTCCTGATTGCGAAACTGGATCTGAAAACCCCTGGCCGTGAAGACTCTACCAGCGAAACCACAGCGCAAGGCGGTTCTGAAATGTCTGCTTCTCTGGTTCAGGCTTTCGGCGGTAAAGACAACATCACTAACCTCGATGCCTGTATTACCCGTCTGCGCGTCAGCGTAGCGGACGTCTCCAAAGTTGATCAGGCTGGCCTGAAAAAACTGGGTGCGGCAGGTGTAGTGGTTGCTGGTTCTGGTGTTCAGGCGATTTTCGGTACCAAGTCTGACAACCTGAAAACTGATATGGACGAGTACATGCGTAACCATTAATGGTGAGCAATGTCTGGTTCTGAGAAAGGAGGCTTCGGCCTCCTTTTTTCATGCCTGCGATTTGGAGGAGCGGTTGCCGCTGCCTCTCGCTGGCGCTTTCTGCGTCAATTAAGCATCAAAAAGCGTAATCAGGTTGAAAGGAATGGAAATTCTAACCCATACTGCGTACAACGCTTTTTACTTTGTTAAGGACAGTTAAGATGGCCGAAGAGACAATTTTCAGCAAAATTATTCGCCGTGAAATTCCCGCAGATGTGGTTTACCAGGACGAACTGGTAACTGCATTCCGCGATATTTCTCCTCAGGCGCCAAGCCACATTCTGATCATTCCGAATACCCTGATCCCGACAATGAATGACGTTGATACCACGCATGAAGCCGCGCTGGGCCGGATGATGACGGTTGCCGCTAAAATTGCTGAACAGGAAGGGATTGCCGAAAGCGGTTACCGCCTGATCGTCAACTGCAACCGAGACGCGGGTCAGGAGGTTTATCATATCCATATGCATCTGGTCGGTGGCCGTGCATTGGGTCCATTGCTGTCACGTCAGTAAGGGTAAACATGCGTTTCCTGATGGCATTATTGCCGGTAATTTTGTTGACAGCCTGCAGCAGTAAGCCAGGCATTGCGCTCAATAATCAGCAAAGAGTGGTCATGGAGTCCCCCGTGCTGACGGCGGGTATTATCCCTAGTTCGCCATCCGTGTCTGATTCCGGTGGGCAGAAAAAAGCCACCAGTACACTGGATAATAACCAGCCACATCCTGTCACCTTGCATTACCGTTTCTATTGGTATGATAAGCAGGGACTGGATTTATTACCGATTGCCGAATCCCGGACCGTCACCGTGCCAGCCAACAGCAGCGTTGACATAAGTTCACTTAATGGCAATCTCGATGCGTACAGTGTGCGCATGTACCTTTATCTCTAAATTCCCGTACGGAGAAGGTTGATGAAAAAGTATTTTCTCATTGTGGCAATGGCCGCTTTGATCCTTGGTGGTTGTACTTTGCCAAACCAGCAACAAACCCAGCAGCAAGAACAACCACAGCAACCGCAACAGCCACTGCCGCCGGTCAATCCGCCAGTGCCAGAGCAGCCACCGGTTCAACCGGTTCCACAGCCGCCAAAATTCGCGAATATCGACTGGACGGCGACCGTTCAGCCGATGCTGGCAAAAATGCTGAAATCCGATGGTGTGCAGTCCGGCAGCGTTTTGCTGGTGGATAGCGTGAAAAACAGCACTAACGGCTCGCTGCAGATGGCCAAAGCGACGGATGCCCTGCGTAATGCACTGGCGAACAACACCACTTTCCAGGTGGTTCCGGCAGATCAGGTGTCTTCGGCCAAACAGTCACTGGGATTATCGCCGGATGACAGCCTGGCGTCGGTCAGCAAAGCCATCGGTCTGGCAAACATCGTGAAGGCCCAGTACGTGCTTTACAGCACCGTGAGCGGTGATGTTAAAGCGCCGACCATGTCGATGCGTCTGATTACCGCACCAAGTGGCGAGATCGTCTGGTCAGGCCGTGGTGCAGTCCAGAATTAACGCTGAGCTTCTGCAATCAGAACTACAACAGCTGATCGAAAAACATTATCCGGCGGTGAAAACCGCCGGATTTCGTTTATTACCGGTCGCCGGACTGACAGGGGAAAGCTGGAAAATCTGTTCGCCTGCCGGTGATTTACTGGCGCGGCATCAGTCTTTTGATAAGCGGATTGCGGGCGCTGACCGGCGACGAGAATCTGCGATTTTGCGGCATGTCGCGCGGCAAAGATCAGGCCCGTGTGTCAGACTTTATTCGCCGCCGTGGCTGATTGTTGACTGGATAGAAGGTACGCCGCATACGGAACAGACCTTCGCAACGCCCGCCACACAGCAGTCACTGAGCCGGACGCTGGTCAGGCTGCACCAGTTACCGCCTTCAGGCTACCGGCTGGATTTGCAGCATCAGTTTGCACGTTACTGGCAACATATCGACCGGCGCAGACTCACGCCGCGCTGGTTGCGTTTACATCGCAAGATGATGTCGCAGACACAGCCCGTGCCGCTGAAACTGGCGCTGGTGCATATGGATATCCACGCAGGAAATGTATTGCATACGCCAGACGGCCTGCGGTTGATTGACTGGGAATACGCGGCGGATGCGGATGTTGCCCTGGAGCTGGCTGCGATTGTTCGCGGCAATGGCTGGAGCACACAGCAGCAAAATGTTTTTCTGCGTGAGTACATCAACGCGGGTGGCTATCAGGATATTTCTCTTTTGCAGCAGCAGGTTAACCGCTGGATCCCCTGGGTCGATTACCTGATGCTGATGTGGTTTGAAGTGCGCTGGCAGCAGACCGGCGAGCATAAATACCGTGAATGGGCGCAACCGTTGCGGCCGTGACAATCGTCTGAAAATAAAAAGGAGCGTCCATTTTGTTAGGACCTGTAATGCTGGATGTCGTTGGCTTTGAGCTGGATGCCGAGGAACGTGAAATTTTGCAGCATCCGCTGGTCGGCGGGCTGATTTTATTCACCCGAAATTATCATGACGTTGATCAGTTGCATGAACTGATCCGCCAGATCCGCGCCGCGTCCCACGACCGGCTGGTGCTGGCGGTGGATCAGGAAGGTGGACGCGTGCAGCGTTTCCGTGAAGGCTTCACCCGTCTGCCTGCCGCGCAGTCTTTTGCGGCCCTGAATGCGCCGCATGAAGCGAAGCGCCTGGCACAGGAAGGCGGCTGGCTGATGGCGTCAGAAATGATTGCTATGGATATCGATATCAGTTTTGCGCCGGTTCTGGATATCGGTCATATCAGCGCGGCCATTGGCGAGCGTTCGTTCCACGCCGAACCGCAGAAAGCGCTGGATATGGCAGAGCAGTTTATTCTCGGCATGCATGCCGCGGGGATGAAAACCACCGGTAAGCATTTCCCGGGACATGGCGCGGTCAGTGCGGATTCTCATAAAGAAACGCCGCGTGACGATCGCCCGCTTGAGGTGATCCGCGGGCACGACATGGCAATCTTCCGGCAGCTTAATGAACGTAAATTGCTGGATGCCGTCATGCCAGCCCATGTGATTTATACCCAGGCTGATCCGCGTCCGGCAAGCGGTTCACCTTACTGGCTACAGGAAATTTTGCGCAAAGAACTGAATTTCAACGGTGTGATTTTCTCCGATGATATTTCGATGGAAGGTGCCGCGATTATGGGCAGCTATCCGGAACGTGCTCAGGCTTCTCTGGATGCCGGTTGCGATATGATCCTGGCCTGTAACAACCGTCAGGGCGCAGTGAGCGTGCTGGATAACCTGTCTCCGGTCAAAGCTGAACGTGTTGCGCAGTTGTATCATCGCGGACTGTACAGTGGAAAACAGGCCCGTCAGGACCTGCAAAATTCCAGTCGCTGGAAAGACGCAAACCGTGAACTGACCGCGCTCGACGCCCGCTGGCAGGAACATAAAGAAACTGCCCGGTAACGTTTTTCAGTCCGCGTAAGGGTTTCAACGCACATTCAGGATGAGGTAAACGATGATTATCTATTTACATGGCTTCGATTCAACCAGTCCCGGTAACCACGAGAAAGTGTTGCAGCTACAGTTTATTGATCCCGACGTCCGTTTCATCAGCTACAGCACGCTGCATCCGCGCCACGACATGCAACATTTGCTGAAAGAAGTCGATAAAGTGCTGCATGAAACCACCGACAAAAATCCGCTGATTTGCGGTGTCGGGCTCGGCGGGTTCTGGGCTGAACGTATCGGTTTCCTGTGCGGTATCCGCCAGGTGATGTTCAATCCGAACTTATCGCCGCAGGACAATATGACCGGGAAAATCGACCGTCCCGAAGAGTACGAAGACATCGCGACGAAATGCATCAGTGATTTTCGCGAGAAAAACCGCGACCGTTGTCTGGTGATTTTATCCCGCGAAGACGGTGTGCTCGACAGCAAGCAAACCGCTGAGAAACTTCATCACTATTACCCGGTTGAATGGGATGAACATCAGAGCCATAAGTTCAAGGACATCTCGACCCATCTTCAGCGGATCAAAGCGTTCAAAAACATCGCCTGATTTAACATTTCATTTCTGCAATATTTAAAAACCACTGCCCGAAAGCAGTGGTTTTTTTATTTGGTTCATTCCGCGGGATGAAATCATTTTTCCGCCTGTTTTTCCTCTAACCTGCTGATTTAAATCCGTCAAAATACGTGCCATTTCCCTAAGTCAAATTAGCCAAATGAATTTAAATTGACCTATATCAATTTTGGTATGACCAAATCACCACGCGTGATATCCTCCGTCTCAGATACCGATTTAACTTAAGCAACCCCATGTAATATAAGGATAATATTTTTACTCTTATATAACAATTGGTTCACATTTGAGGGGGTCATTTTGACATCACCAATGAAGAAAATTGTGATTATCGGCGGTGGCGCCGGCGGTCTGGAACTGGCAACCAGCCTGGGCCATAAACTTGGCCGCAAGAAAAAAGCGAAGATCATTCTGGTCGATCGCAACCATAGTCATTTGTGGAAACCCCTGTTGCACGAAGTGGCGACCGGTAGTCTGGATGACGGCGTGGATGCGCTGAGCTATCTGGCTCATGCCCGCAATCACGGCTTTACCTTCCAGATTGGCTCACTGACTGATATCGATCGCGAAAATCAGACCATCAAACTGGCTGAAATCTGCGACGAGAACGGCGAAATGCTGGTGCCGGTACGCGACATTGCGTACGACACTCTGGTGATGGCGCTGGGCAGCACCTCTAACGACTTCGGTACGCCGGGCGTGAAAGACAACTGCATCTTCCTGGATAACCCGCATCAGGCGCACCGTTTCCATAACGAAATGCTGAACCTGTTCCTCAAGTTCTCTGCCAGTTCCGATAAGCAGAAGAAAGTGAACATCGCGATTGTCGGTGGCGGTGCGACCGGCGTTGAGCTGTCTGCTGAGCTGCACAATGCGGTCAAACAGCTGCACAGCTACGGTTTTGAAGGTCTGGACAGCGAAGCGCTGAACGTCACGCTGGTGGAAGCGGGTGAACGTATTCTGCCGGCGTTGCCACCGCGGATTTCTGCGGCGGCACATAATGAGCTGACCAAACTGGGCGTGCGCGTTCTGACGCAAACCATGGTTACCAGCGCGGATAAAAACGGCCTGAACACCAGGTCCGGCGAATTCATTGATGCCGATCTGATGGTCTGGGCGGCGGGGATTAAAGCCCCTGATTTCATGAAAGAGATCGCCGGTCTGGAAACCAACCGTATTAACCAGCTGGTGGTGGAACCGACGTTGCAAACCACACGCGACCCGAACATCTATGCGATTGGTGACTGTGCGTCCTGTCCACAGCCGTCCGGCGGTTTCGTGCCACCGCGTGCTCAGTCAGCACACCAGATGGCCTCCCGCTGCTTTGCAAACATCATGGCGCAGCGCAAAGGGCAGAGCCTAAAGCCTTACGTCTATAAAGACCATGGCTCACTGGTTTCCCTTTCACGCTTCAGTACTGTCGGCAGCCTGATGGGTAACCTGATGCGCGGTTCTATGATGGTCGAAGGGCGTCTGGCGCGACTGGTTTATATTTCGCTATATCGTATGCATCAGATTGCACTGCACGGTTACATCAAAACCGGTCTGATGATGCTGGTCGGTGGCATAAACCGCGTGATCCGCCCGCGTCTTAAACTGCACTGATTCCGTTCAGCGACGTTTTTTTGAACGTCAGCTGAATCGTTTCGTTCCTAAAAGCCTGTTAATTACAGGCTTTTTTATTTCTGATGCAATATTTAATACGTTACAGATACCCACACAGCACAAGATCACGTCACTATTACTTTGTCAGCTAAGAATCCTCCGAAACGCCCCTCAGACAGGTCATTTTCCTCACTTACAGATTTCGTCTTATTGTTTGCTTACGTTTTGGTATGCACTATTGACAATAAGTTTACAGACGGCGTTTCACGCACGCCGGACCTCAGATGTGTTGTTGTCCGCTGAGGAGCGCCCTTGAAAGGGCGAATTGCGTGGTAACATTTTCGGAGGAAGTCCTGTGAACAAGTCAATGTTAGCTGGGGTCGGAATTGGTGTGGCTGCGGCGTTGGGCATTGCTGGCGTTGCGAGCATGAACGTCTTTTCGTCTGGTCCGCAATTTGCGCAGGTTGTCAGCGCGACGCCAATCAAAGAGACCACGAAAACTCCGCGTCAGGAATGCCGTAACGTCACTGTCACTCATCGCCGCCCTGTGCAGGATGAGCATCAGATCACCGGTTCCGTACTGGGTGCGGTGGCGGGGGGGGTTCTGGGTCACCAGTTTGGTGGTGGCCGCGGACGCGACGTCGCGACGGTAGCCGGTGCGCTGGGTGGCGGTTATGCAGGTAACCGCGTACAAAGCAGCATGCAGGATAACGATACTTACACGACTCAGCAGCAGCGCTGTAAAACCGTGTATGACAAAGAAGATAAAACGCTCGGTTATGATGTGACCTATAAAATAGGCGATCAGCAAGGGAAAGTTCGTATGGACCACGATCCGGGCACTCAGATCCCGCTGGATAAAAGCGGTCAGTTGCAGCTTACCCGTTCGTAATCAACCGGTTAGTCTGTACAAAAAAGCCTGAGGCGTAAACCTCAGGCTTTTTTTATGGAATCAACCGTGCATTCAGTCCGTCGTGCTGAACTGCTTTACTCCATTTTTATGTTTAACGATATCGGCCATGACGGCCAGCGCGATTTCGGCGGGAGTTTTGCTGCCAATCGGCAAGCCTACCGGCGCGTGCAGACGGGAAAAATCATCTGCTGTGAAATCAGCGATGGTTTGCAGACGCTCACGGCGACGTGCGCTGTTGCGCTGCGATCCCATCGCACCGATATAAAATGCCGGGGTATTCACCGCTTCCATCAGGGTCAGATCATCCATTCTCGGGTCATGGGTCAGCGCAACAATGGCGGTATTCGCATGACAGCTTTTTTGCTCGAGATATTTAGCAGGAAACTGTTTTTCCAGACGAATATCCGCCTTCAGCGACGGCAGAAAGTTTTCCAGCACGTCCTCGCGGCACTCACATACCACCACTTCAAATCCCAGCGCGCAGGCAAAATCCGCGCAGTAAAGCGCGACACTCGACAATCCGGCAATCAGCAGACGCGGCGGGGCGGCCAGATGCAGGGTGATGCAATCATCATTGCGCATCACCTGAGTCGCATTATGATAATTCGTCAGTTCCAGATGATCGCAGGCTGCGGGCAGGGTAAGTGACTTGGTCAGGGCGTAATGTCCCGCCAGCGCCATGCCCATTCTTTGCAGATAATCCAAATTACATTGCGATGACGGCAAATACTCGATCAGCACATCCAGCGAACCACCGCACGGCAGGGCAATATTTGGCGTCAGACCGCCTTCTCCGTAACGCACAATCTGGCTGGCTTGCTGATATTCGCCTCTCGCTATGCGTTGCAGGAAATCCTCTTCGACACAGCCACCGGAAAGCGAACCGCAAAAATGCCCCCCGGCTGTTGCCACCATCAATGCGCCGGGCGCACGCGGGGAAGAACCGTAAGTGTTCAGCACCGTACAAAGCCAGACCGGCTGGTGCGCCAGCCATTCCATCGCCTGAGAAATAACCTGATTATCAAGATGCTGCATGCGGTTGTCCGTTCTGAAAAAGCGAAGATTTGGGGAGTTGCTCCGGCAGATCGATATCTGCGATCACTGCCGGATTGTTAAAATTCAGTCGTAAAACTTCGCGTCCGCGCAAAAGATCCCGCGCGCCATGATCGCCGCGTAACTGCAAAAGTCCCTCACGCAACGGCCGGGAAAAACCGACCGGATGGCCCGGCTCATTTTGCCAGTAAGGCCGTACCACCTGCGCCTGTTGCAGGCTTTTAGCAACCGCGGTGAAAACCTCTGCGGGAACAAAGGGCATATCCGCCAGATGAATCAGCCAGCCGTCCCATTCCGGCGTATCGCGTACGCCGGCAGCAATGGATTCACCGGTTCCGGCACTGCTGACGAGGGTAAACGGCACGGCTTTACGTGCGCAACTGGCCTGAACCTGCACATTTTCCGGACGGGTGACCACATGGACTGATAAACCGCTGCCGGTTAACTGATTCAGCGTGGTTTCAAATACTGTGACAGGATTTTCTGCTGTTTGACTCAGAACGGCATTGAGCTTGTTTCCCTCGCCACCGGCGGCAGAAAACCGCTTTCCTGACCCTGCTGCGAGCAAAATAATTCCGGCCATTTCGCTTCTATCCCTTCTGGTTATTGTTTGCGCAACAGAAATGAATTATCGCACTTTTTTGCGCTCATTTGTGAACAAGATATTAAAAATGTGTTTCTCATCATAGCTTATAAGGTTTTGCGTACCTATAATCGCCCGCGAAAAACAGGATTTTCAGAATATTAGAAAGTGCTGAACAATAAAAAGACATAAAAGAATCAAAGGAATTTATGAGCAATTTCAATCCGTCCAGGCGGCGCTTTGTGAAAGGCGCGGTGATCGCTGGCGTCTCCGTTTATCTCGCGCCGTTGCACAGTCGGGCATATGCCGCACTGTTCGAAGAAAAAATTTTGCAATCACCCCAGTGGGATGCACAAAACAAACGCGTCCGTTTCCGTATCGATGGCAAAGCGAAAGTTATGGGACAGAAAGTCTTTGCCCGCGATATCCGCGCCAAAGACATGCCGCACTGGCCCCAGAAGCAGGCGCACGCCTTTATCCTGCGCGTAACTGAAGCCGATAAAGTTTACACCGGTCTGGATCTCTCACTGCTTGGCGACGATCTTCAGCCCGACCAGCTGGTAACGGCCGACGTGCTGGCGCGCGACGGGCTGGCATTCCCGGCCTTTTACGGCGAAGACATGCTGCTGCCGGAAGGCAAAACGCCTGCCTATCTGGGACAAGCCGTGGCGATCCTGGTTTATCAGGATTTTGCCAAATTCCGTTTCGCCAAAAATGCATTGAAATTCAAAGACGGTGTGGTGCGCTACGGCGAGAAAACAGGCCCGCTGGAGCGCGATCCGTGGGGCACGTTCCGCTTCGTGCGCATCGGGGGTGAAACTGCCTATGAAGACGATAAATTCTCCAGCCTGAAAGATATGCCGGTCTTCCCTGTCGGGATGCGCAAACACCTGCCGGTCTGGCCGGAAGGGCGCGAGGGCGGCAAGCTGGACGAGCAGGGGATGTTCTACGCGGGTGAAATGGCTGATGAACTGAAATCGCCGCCGCAGGACTGGCTGGTGATGTCGCGCCGTTTTACCACGCAATCCGTTGATACTTCCGCGCTTGAGCCGGACAACGCCAACGGCTGGTATGACGCTGCGACACAAACGCTGCATATGGTGGTGCCAACGCAGTCGCCGCAGGAAGTGGCGGATGAGATGCCGCGCATGATGGCGAAATCACACCGCACGGTGAAAACGCTTATTATGCATCCGTGCTACACCGTCGGTTACGGCTCGAAAGATCACTACAACTTCCCGTATTACGGTGCCGTCGCGGCGATGTACGGTGACGGCACGCCGGTGCGTCTGGCTAACGACCGCTTTGAACAGTTCCAGTCAGCGCTCAAACGCCATGCGTTTGATATGAATTACGACATTGCCGTGAACCGTAAAACCGGCATGTTGCAGTCATTCCATGCGGCAATGACCGCAGACGGCGGCGGGCGCAGCAACTTCACGCCGTCGGTGGTGATGGTTGGCGCAACAGCGGCACAGTCGATTTACTACTTCCCGAAAAGTGATTTATCTGCCGTCGGTCTGGCCTCGCGCGCGCTCGATGCGGGTTCCGCACGCGGCTACGGTACGCTGCAAAGTATGGCCGCCACTGAAATGATGATGGATGAGCTGGCCGCTGAACTGAAGCTGGATCCGATTGCGTTCCGCATGCGCAACGTTCTGAAATCGGGCATGAAAAACACTCAGGGCGCCATTCCGGCGGGCGCTATTCGTGCTGATGAAGTGCTGGAAAAAGCCGCTGTTCATCCGTTATGGACAGAGCGTAAAAAGCGTAAAGCCGAATACGAAAGTCAGAATCCGGGTAAACGCTATGGCGTCGGTTTTGGTTGCGTGCAGAAAGATTTCGGCACCGGCGCGGAAACCTCTTTTGCCCGCGTGGAACTCAGTGAAAAAGGCGAAATCAGCCTGTGGCACAGTGGCGCGGAAATGGGCACGGGGATGTCGACATCGCAGTCCGTTCTGTGCGCTGAATGGCTGGGGAAACCGGCTGAACAGGCGCATTTCTCGGTGACAGACTGGTCGGTACTGCCGGTGGAAACCAGCGGCGATCCGTACATTATGTCGCAGGAAGAGCAGGACAAACTGCAAACTAATCCGCGCTGGTCGCCTTCTTACTGCTCGCCATCCAGCGCCAGTAACTCGGCCTATTACTTCTCTCACAGCACCCGCGAAGCAGCGCGCCTGATCTTCGACAACGGCATCTGGCCGGCGGCGATGGCTATCTGGCAAACCGGCATTGGTGGCGGACAGGCTGCCCCTTATGTCGTGCGCAAAGAAGATGCCCGCTGGGTGGAAGGTGGTCTGACCGCTAACGGAATGCAAATTCTCAGCCTCGAAATGCTGGCGAAAAAAGTGTACGAAATGAAAGGCATGACCGGCGCAGCCGTTCACGTATTCAACCGCTGGCAATGGGCAGAAGCCGATTTTACCCTCAATAATGTGCGTCAGCGCATTCCGGTGGATGGCATGTCAGTACGTCACGGTGCGGATCAATTCCAGACCCTGGCGCGTGACGCGGTGTATTACCCGCCAACTCAGCGTAACAACGCTTCTGTGACCTACTACAGCGCGGTCGGTACGCTGGCCGAAATCGCAGTCGACATTGCCACCGGCAAGGTCGAACTCCTGACGCATCATTCCATTATGGAGTGCGGCAATCTGATCGTACCTGAGCTGGTTTCCGGTCAGCTACAGGGCGGGCTGGCGATGGGTATCGGTCACGCATTACACGAATATTTACCGCTGTACGAAGACGGACCGGGCAACGGAACGTGGAACTTCAACCGTTACCATTTGCCGCGTGCCAGTGATGTGGCGGTCTGGAAACAGACCAGCGATATCCTGCCTGCGCTGTCGGAAACCGATCCGCCGAAAGGCATGGCTGAAGTGGTGATGATCCCGGTCGTCGCTGCGCTGGTGAACGCCATTGCCGAAGCCACCGGCCACCGTTTCCGTGATTTGCCTGTTCGTGCTGAAAATATTCGTGAGGTTTTACAATGAGCATCAAAACTCAGCCAATGACGCTGACCATCAACAATCAACAATACGGCCCGCTGGAGGTTCCTGAAGGCCTGATGATGATTGATTTCCTGCATGAGTATGTGGCGCTGACCGGTTGCCGTCTGGGCTGCGGTCAGGGGATTTGTCACGCCTGCGTGGCGATCGTCGACCATGAAAGCGGCACCAGCGAAGAAGTGCGGACCTGCATCACCGGCGCACATTTCTTCAACGGCAAAAAAGTGCGTACCGTCGAAGGGCACGCGAAAACCGATGACAAAGGCGAAGTCCACCTTTCTCCGGTTCAGCAGGCGTTTCTGGAACATTACAGTTTCCAGTGCGGTTACTGCACGCCGGGTTTTGTGAATGCGGCAACGCTGCTGCTTGAGCGTCTGGAAAAACACCCGATCCCGCTGGCTGATCTCGAAGCGGCGATTAACGGCGCGCTGGAAAATCACATCTGCCGCTGTACCGGCTACGTGCGGTATTACGAAGCGGTACGCGATGTAGTGATGAAAACCCCAGGCCTGATCCGGGAGCATGCGTGATGAAAAAACGTCTTTTCCTCGCGCTGCTGGTGGTGATCATTATCGTGACCGCCGTTCTCTGGTGGCGGGAAAACCGCACGCTGGATGCGCCGGTGCAGAAAGTCATTGCGGATACGGCGCAGATTGAACGCGGTCGTTATCTGGTGCAGGCGTCTGACTGCGCGGCATGTCATACCGCTTCCGGCGGTGCGCCGCTGGCGGGTGGCTATCCGCTGGAAACGCCGTTTGGCAAAATCTTTGGCAGCAATCTGACGCCTTCTGCGGACGACGGCATTGGCCGCTGGACGTCAGACGATTTCTATCTGGCGCTGACCAAAGGCGTGGCGCCGGGCGGACGTCATCTGTATCCGGCGATGCCTTACACTTCATATAAAGGTGTCACCCGCAAAGACTCTGACGATATGTATGCGTTTCTGATGACGCGTCCGGCGGTGGATCAGCCGGTGCCGGAAAACGAAATGCCATTCCCGTTCAACCAGCGTATGGCGATGATCGGCTGGAACCTGTTATTCCGTACCAGCGATCCGATGCCCGCCAGTTCTGAGGGAAATTCTGCCGACTGGCAGCGCGGTCAGTACCTGACAGATGTGCTTGGTCATTGCGGCGAATGTCATACACCTCGCGGCAAACTGGGGCAGATGGATACCGACAGTAACCTGAGAGGCGGTACGCTCGGACGCATTACCGCACCAGCGATCACCCCGGAGGCGCTGGCGCAACGTGGCTGGAATCCGGCGGATCTGAGCCGTTTCCTCGCGACCGGCATTGCGCCTCAGGGATCTGCCTTTGACGAGATGCATAAGGTTGTCGACCTCAGCACCCGTCATCTGACCGACGCCGATCACCGTGCGATCGTCACGTACCTGCTGGGCGACAAACCGCCGGCGGCGGTGCCGGTCAGTATCGGACAGGGCGGTAATGACGCCGGACGTATCACTTATCTGGATCAGTGTTCCGGTTGCCATATGGCCGATGGTTCCGGCAAACCGCACGTCGCGGTGGCGATGCAAAACAATGCCACCTTGCGCCAGCCGGATGGTCGTAACCTGATCGTTTCCGTGCTTGATGGTTTACCGGCGCAGGATTTCCCGAACGGTGAAAGCATGCAGTCGATGCCTGGTTTTGCGGACCGTCTGAACGATGCGCAAATTGCTGAGATGGTGAATTATCTGCGCGTGACCTTCGGCGGCCTGCCGGGGGATATTTCGGCGGACCAGGTGAAAGCGTTGCGCAAACACTGATTAATCAGCCTGATGAGCCTGTAAAAAAGCCCGGTGAATGATGAGTTCACCGGGCTTTTCTTTTTGCTTCGTCAGACTCAGATCAGATGTTCTGTAAACTCACTCAGCATGTCACCGACAAATTTCAGGCGTTTTGGGCGGTCAGTCAGATCCAACATAAACTTCAGTTTAGTCGGGCCGTCGAGACGATACACTTGCGGCTGTTTTTGCAGCAGACCGATCAGGAAACCCGGATCGACACGGTTCTTATCACCGAATTCGATAAAGCCACCGCGCTCGTTGCCTTCGATACGCCGGATGCCCAGCTCTTTAGCCTTCAGGCGCAGTACGGCAATCTGCAACAGATTGCGCGCGGCATCCGGCAGCGTGCCGAAGCGGTCGATCAGCTCCACGCGTAACTCGTCCAGTTCACCTTCGGTCTTCGCGCTGGCAATGCGTTTGTACAATGACAGGCGGGTATTGACGTCAGGAATGAAATCTTCCGGCAGCAGCGCAGGCATGCGCATTTCGACTTCCGTCTGGCTGGTGGTTAAATCCTCCAGCGACGGCTCGCGGCCTTCCTTCAGCGCTTCGACGGCGTTTTCCAGCAATTCCATATACAGCGAGAAACCGATGCTGGTCATCTGACCGCTCTGGCCTTCACCGAGCAGCTCACCTGCACCACGAATTTCCAGGTCATGCGTCGCCAGCGCGAAACCGGCACCCAGGTCTTCCAGCGAGGCGATGGCTTCCAGACGTTTATGCGCATCAACAGACATGGCTTTCGGCGGCGGCGTCAGCAGATAGGCATAGGCCTGATGATGTGAACGCCCGACGCGGCCACGCAACTGGTGTAACTGCGCCAGACCAAAGTGATCGGCGCGTTCGATAATGATGGTATTCGCCGTCGGAATATCGATACCCGTTTCGATGATGGTGGTACACACCAGCACGTTAAAACGCTGATGATGGAAATCATTCATCACGCGCTCAAGGTCGCGTTCACGCATCTGCCCGTGACCGATAGCAATACGCGCTTCCGGCACCAGTTCGGCCAGACGCTGCGAGGCTTTTTCGATATTCTCAACGTCGTTGTAAAGATAATAAACCTGCCCGCCGCGCAGAATTTCACGCAGTATCGCCTCACGCACCACCAGACTGTCGTACTCGCGCACAAAGGTTTTGACCGCCATACGACGCGCGGGCGGTGTGGCAATAATCGACAGATCGCGCATACCGCTCATCGCCATATTCAGCGTACGCGGGATAGGCGTTGCGGTCAGGGTCAGGATATCCACATCGGCACGCATGGCTTTGATTCGTTCTTTATGGCGCACACCGAAACGGTGTTCTTCATCGACAATCAGCAGACCGAGATCTTTCCAGCGCAGGTCGCTTTGCAGCAGTTTGTGCGTGCCGATAATAATATCGACTTTGCCTTCGACGGCATCTTCCAGCACCACGTTTTGCTCTTTGGCGCTGCGGAAACGCGACATCATTTCGATGCGCACCGGCCAGCTGGCAAAACGGTCGCGGAAGTTATCAAAGTGCTGCTGTGCCAGCAGCGTGGTCGGCACCAGAACGGCCACCTGTTTGTTGTTGGAAACGGCAAGGAAAGCTGCGCGCATCGCCACTTCGGTTTTCCCGAAACCCACGTCGCCACAGACCAGACGATCCATCGCCAGCGGTTGCGTCATATCGGTCAGTACAGCATTAATTGCCTGAGCCTGATCCGGCGTGGTTTCAAACGGGAAAGCCTGACAGAACAGCTGATACTGTTCTTTGTCATGCTTAAAGGCGAAACCACTTTTGGCTTCGCGCTGGGCATAGATATCGAGCAGTTCGGCGGCAACGTCGCGTACTTTCTCTGCGGCTTTCTGCCGTGCTTTCGACCAGGCTTCACCACCCAGTTTATGCAGCGGCGCGCTTTCGTCGGCACCACCGGCATAGCGGCTGATCAGATGCAGGGATGACACCGGCACATAGAGTTTGTCTTCACCGGCGTAAGTCAGGATCAGGTATTCGGCAGTAATACCGCCGGTTTCCAGCGTGGTCAGCCCGAGATAACGACCGACGCCGTGCTCGACATGCACCACCGGCTGACCGGGGCGCAGTTCGGCGAGGTTGCGGATCAGCGTATCGGTATTAATCGACCGGCGGCTGTCCTGACGGCGACGCGCCACGCGTTCACCAAGCAGGTCGCTTTCACAGATCAGCGCCAGCTGTTTATCCGCATCCAGAAAACCGCGTTCACATGCGCCAATCATGATGTAACGACCGGCAGTATCGGCTTCTTCGATGCGGGTAATCAGCGTCGGCATCAGCTTGATGCGTGCCAGCAAATCCTGCAACGTTTCGCGGCGGCCTTCACTTTCTACCGAGAAAACCAGACTGCCCGCGAAGGATTCATTGAAGCGACGCAGGTTATCCATCGGCGTTTTATTCTGCGGCTGAACGGATAAATCAGGCAGCTTTTCGTAGCTCAGGTTAGTGTTCGCGGCTTTCTTCGGCAGCGAATCGGTGCGCAATTGCACGCGTGGCCACTCTTTGAGTTCGGCAAATAACGAATCAACGCGCAACCACAGATTTTCCGGTTCCAGCAGCGGACGCATCGGATCGACGCGGCGGCTTTCGTAACGCTGGCAGGCATCCTGCCAGAAACGGTCGGCGGCGGCTTCGAGGTCGCCGGTATTCAGCAGCAGCGTATTTTCCGGCAGATAGCTGAACAGCGTGGTCAGCGGCTGGCTGAAAAACAGCGGCTGCCAGTATTCGATACCGGCCGGGAAGGTGCCTTTGCTGACCTGCTGATACACATGCTCAGCGTCGCGACGCACTTCGAACTTCTCGCGCCACTGGCTGCGGAACAGTTCGATGGCATTTTTGTCGGTCGGGAATTCATGTGCGGGCAGCAGATTGATGTGATCGACTTCGGTCAGCGTGCGCTGGGTATCCACGTCAAAGATACGCAGACTGTCGATTTCATCATCAAAGAAATCAATGCGGTAAGGTTCTTCGCTGCCCATCGGATACAAATCGAGCAGGGCGCCACGGGTGGCAAACTCACCGTGTTCCATCACCTGATCGACGCTGCGGTAACCGGCTTGTTCCAGCTGCGCACGCAACTTATCGCGGGAAAGTTGCTGGCCTTTTTTCATCACCAGCGCGTGACCGTGCAGGAACTCGTGCGGGCAGACGCGCTGCATCAGCGTATTCACCGGCAGAATGATGATGCCGCGTTCCATAGTCGGAAGCTGATACAAACTGGAAAGGCGCGAAGAAATGATTTCCTGATGCGGAGAAAAACTGTCGTAAGGCAGGGTTTCCCAGTCGGAAATGCTCAGGACTTTGTTTTCAGTAAACTGCTGGATTTCATCGCGCAGGCGCAGGGCATTCTGCATATCAGGTGCGATCAGCAGCACGGGGCCGGTATGGCGTTCACTGATTTGGGCGCATTCCAGCGCGCAGGCGGAGCCCGTAAGCTGGCCTAACAGGCGGGTGTCGCCCGGACGTTCAGGCAACGAATAACGATAATCTTGAGACATAGGCTGTTTTGAGTTCTCGTTTTGGCGGCTGTCGGAGGCCAATTTGCAGACCGTATCTTGCTTCGCTGGTGTCATCGGGGTCAACCCGTTGACGGTATAAAAGCGTCAACAGAGTCACAAAGTTAAACCGATTACTTTGGGTTAGTGGTTCCATAAAGCGGTGCTAGCCTTTATTATCCTTGATCACTTTAGTCTGCGCCACGCACTTATTTGCGGCCAAGCACTTAAAACGGATGTTATGTATCAACCTGTCGCGTTATTTATAGGTCTGCGCTACATGCGCGGGCGTGCTTCGGACCGCTTCGGGCGGTTTGTCTCCTGGTTATCCACCATTGGTATCACCCTTGGGGTGATGGCGCTGGTAACCGTATTGTCTGTGATGAACGGTTTTGAGAAAGATCTGGAAGGTAACATTCTGGGTCTGATGCCTCAGGCGTTAATCACCACACCGGCCGGATCGCTTGATCCACAGAAAATCACCCATGATCAGGTGTCAGCGCTGAAAAGTGTTAACCGCGCCGTGCCGCTCACCACCGGTGATGTCGTGCTGCAAAGTCCCGGCAGCGTTGCCGTGGGCGTGATGCTCGGTGTCGATCCCACTCAGCATGATCCGCTCGCGAAATACCTAATTGGGGTTGCGCAGCAGGAACTTCAACCCGGTCAGTACAACATCATTCTGGGCGATCAGCTGGCGCAGCAACTCAAAGTGCGTCGCGGTGATCAGCTACGTCTGATGGTCACCAGCGTCAGCCAGTTTACGCCGGTCGGTCGTGTGCCAAGCCAGCGTCTGTTTAATGTGATCGGCACGTTTTCTGCCAACAGTGAAGTGGATGGTTACCAGATGCTGGTGAACATTCAGGACGCCTCACGTCTGATGCTGTATCCGAAAGGCAACGTGACCGGCTGGCGTCTGTTCCTCGATAAACCTCTGGACGTCGACAGCCTGAGTACGCAAAAGCTGCCGGACGGAGCCAGCTGGAAAGACTGGCGCGAACGTCGCGGTGAGTTGTTCCAGGCGGTGCGTATGGAAAAAAATATGATGGGGCTGCTGCTGAGTCTGATCGTCGCCGTCGCCGCGTTTAACATTATTACGTCACTGGGCTTACTGGTGATGGAGAAACAAGCCGAAGTGGCAATTTTGCAAACGCAGGGGTTAAGCCGCCGCCAGATTATGGCGCTGTTTATGGTGCAGGGCGCCAGTGCCGGTGTGATCGGCGCGTTGCTCGGTGCTGTGCTCGGCGTGGTGCTGGCTACCCAGCTGAATACCATTATGCCGGCTATCGGGCTGATGCTTGATGGCGCGTCGCTGCCGGTCGATATCGAACCGGTTCAGGTCGTTGTCATTGCGCTGGTCGCCATGGCAATCGCCCTATTATCTACGCTTTATCCTTCCTGGCGCGCTGCTGCCACCCATCCCGCAGAGGCTTTACGTTATGAGTAATTCTTTATTATTGCAGTGTGAAAACCTCTGTAAGACTTATCAGGAAGGCAAGATGCACACCGACGTGCTGCGTGACGTGAGCTTCGCCATGCAGCCGGGTGAGATGATGGCGATCGTCGGGACGTCCGGTTCCGGTAAAAGTACCTTGCTGCATCTGCTGGGCGGACTGGATTCACCGACGTCCGGCGAAGTGATTTTCAAAGGTCAGTCGCTGAACAGCATGTCATCTTCTGCCAAATCTGAACTGCGAAACCGCGAACTGGGCTTTATTTATCAGTTCCACCATTTGTTGCCTGATTTCACCGCGCTGGAAAACGTGGCGATGCCGCTGCTGATCGGCAAAAAGAAATCTGCCGAAGTGCAGGAGCGCGCGCTGGCGATGCTTGAGGCGGTTGGGCTGCAACACCGCAGCAATCACCGTCCTTCCGAGCTTTCCGGCGGTGAACGTCAGCGTGTGGCGATTGCCCGTGCGCTGGTGAATAACCCTTCGCTGGTGCTGGCCGATGAACCGACCGGTAACCTCGACCAGCGCAACGCAGACAGCATTTTTGAACTGCTCGGCGAACTGAATGTGCGTCAGGGCACCGCGTTTCTGGTGGTGACTCATGACCTGCAACTGGCCAACCGTCTGACGCGTCAGCTGGAAATGCGTGACGGCAAGCTGCAGCAGGAATCGATGTTGCTGGGAGCGAAGTAATGTCTGGCATTCCTTTTTCATTATTGATTGGTCTGCGCTTTAGTCGCGGGCGCCGCCGCAGCGGTATGGTGTCGCTGATTTCGGTGATTTCAACGTTAGGTATTGCGCTGGGTGTGGCGGTACTGATCGTCGGCCTGAGCGCCATGAACGGCTTCGAGCGTGAGCTGAAAGAGCGAGTGCTGGCGGTGGTTCCCCATGGCGAAATCCGTCCGGTGAACCAGCCGTTTAACAACTGGCAGGGGGTTCTGGATCGTGTGGAAAAAGTGCCGGGCATTGTGGCCGCCGCGCCGTATATCCAGTTCAATGGCCTGATCGAGCACGGTGCAAAACTGCGCGCTATCCAGCTTAAAGGTGTGGATCCGCAGAGCGAACCGCGTGTCAGTGCCGCGCCGAAATTTGTACAAAACAATGCATGGCAGAACTTTAAAGCCGGTCAGCAACAGTTGATCCTCGGTAAAGGCGTTGCCGATGCCGTGGGCGTGAAGCAGGGCGACTGGGTGACGGTGATGATCCCTAACAGTGACCCGGAAATGAAACTGTTGCAGCCAAAACGCATCCGTTTGCAGGTCGCCGGGATTTTGCAGCTCAGCGGACAGCTTGACCACAGTCTGGGCATGGTGCCGCTGGCCGATGCGCAGCAATATCAGGATATGGGCAGCAGCGTGACCGGCATTGATATCAAAGTGAATGATGTCTTTGCGGCGCAAAAACTAGTCCATGATGCGGGTGAAGTGACGCAGGCTTACGTCTACATTAGTAGTTGGATCGGCACATACGGCTATATGTACCGCGATATCCAGATGGTCCGCGCCATCATGTATATGGCGATGGTGCTGGTGATCGGCGTAGCCTGTTTCAACATTGTGTCTACGCTGGTGATGGCAGTGAAAGATAAAAGCAGCGATATTGCGATTTTGCGCACACTGGGCGCAAAAGACGGGCTTATCCGCGCGGTCTTCATCTGGTACGGTTTACTGGCAGGGCTGGTAGGCAGCGTGGCGGGTGTGGTGATTGGCGTGATTGCGGCTTTCCAGCTGACCAACATCGTCAACTTTTTGCAAAAACTCACCGGGCATCAGTTCCTGTCGGGCGATATTTATTTCATCGACTTCCTGCCATCTGAAGTTCACTGGCTGGATGTTGCGGGCGTGCTGGTCACCGCCCTGATCCTGAGCCTGCTGGCGAGCTGGTATCCGGCGCGTCGTGCAAGCCGTATTGATCCTGCCCGCGTACTCAGCGGCGGTCAGTAATGTTTTTATTAATGTAGTGTTGATGCAGTTTTAATCAGACACAGAGAGAGTAAGGAGCACTTCATGCGCACACGTCATCGTCTGTGTCGGTTTCGCAAAAACAAGCGCATTCGCCATCAGCGGTTCCGGTCGAATATTTTCCACCGTGATTCGATGGCTGCGGCTTCACTGAAAAAGCCGTTTGTGGTGGTGCTGACCGGTGCCGGGATTTCAGCTGAATCCGGTATCCGTACCTTCCGCGCTGCAGACGGTTTGTGGGAAGAACACCGTGTTGAGGATGTGGCGACGCCGGAGGGTTATCGCCGCGACCCGCAACTGGTGCAGCGTTTTTACAACGAACGCCGCCGCCAGTTGCAGGCCGACGATCTCAAACCGAATGCCGCGCATTATGCGCTGGCCACGCTGGAAGAAGCGCTCGGCGATAACTTCCTGCTGGTGACGCAGAACATCGACAATCTGCACGAGCGCGCCGGGAGTTCTCGTGTGATTCATATGCACGGTGAATTGCTGAAAGTACGCTGCACGCAGTCCGGACAAGTGCTGGAGTGGCCGGGCGATCTGAGTGTCGACGACCGCTGTCATTGCTGCCAGTTCCCGGCGCCGCTGCGTCCGCACATTGTCTGGTTCGGTGAAATGCCATTTGGCATGGACGAGATTTACGATGCACTGGCGAAAGCTGACTTCTTCGTGGCGATTGGCACGTCAGGCCATGTTTATCCGGCTGCCGGATTTGTTCATGAGGCGCGTATTGGCGGTGCCTGTGCGGTTGAACTGAATCTTGAGCCCAGCCAGGTAGAAAGCGAGTTTGATATGAAGCATTACGGTCTGGCGAGTCAGGTCGTGCCGGAATTTGTGCATAAATTTCTGACGAAGAAAGATGAAGCCTGGTCGTAGACCGGGCTTTTTTTTCGACTTAATGGCCGTAAAGCGAAAAATTGCGCCTGTCCCGCAGACATATCTCGTTAAACTTGGCGAAAACTGACCTGACGCAATATTCACGGTTTCCATGCTGCGCATAATAAAAGCCAGCCGCCAGAGGATACCCAAATGAATAAGTTGCTTGATCGTTTTCTTCATTATGTTTCTTTCGATACCCAATCTAAACCCAATGTCAGACATACGCCCAGCACCGACGGGCAACTCAAGCTGGCGCAAGCCCTGCGTAATGAACTGAAAGAACTGGGATTTTCAGATGTCACTCTCAGCGATAAAGGCTGCGTGATGGCAACCTTGCCGGGAAACGTGGCCTGGAAGGTACCGGTGATTGGTTTTATTTCCCATCTGGATACCGCGCCTGATTTCACGGCCAAACACGTTAATCCGCAAATTGTGGAAAATTATCGCGGCGGCGATATTGCACTGGGAAATGGCGACGAAATTTTATCACCGGTAATGTTCCCCGTGTTACATCAGCTTCTCGGCCACACGATCATTACCACCGACGGCAAAACCTTGCTCGGGTCTGATGATAAATCCGGTATCGCAGAAATTATTACCGCGATGGTGCGGCTGAAGGACAGTAATATTCCGCACGGGCCGGTGCGTATCGCCTTCACGCCAGACGAAGAAATCGGCAAAGGCGCGCAGAGTTTTGATATTCCTGCATTCGGCGCGCAGTGGGCCTACACCGTCGACGGTGGCGGAGTGGGGGAGCTGGAGTTTGAGAACTTCAACGCTGCATCGGCAACAATTAAAATTGTCGGTAATAACGTGCATCCGGGCAGTGCCAAAGGGGTGATGGTGAATGCGCTGTCACTGGCGACGCGTTTTCACAACGAACTGCCTGCGGATGAAACCCCTGAGCACACAGAAGGTTATGAAGGTTTCTATCACCTGACGACCATCAAGGGCAACGTTGAGCGCGCGGAAATGCATTACATCATTCGTGATTTCGACAAAACCCAGTTCGAAGCCCGTAAGCAGAAAATTATTGATGTCGCGCATCTGGTCGGCAAAGGGTTGCATCGCGATTGCTATATCGAAGTGACGCTGGACGATCACTACTACAACATGCGCGACAAAGTGGCACAGCACCCGCACATTATTGCGCTGGCGCAGCAGGCGATGAAAGATTGCGACATCGAGCCCATCATGAAGCCTATCCGCGGCGGTACTGATGGCGCGCAACTTTCGTTCCGTGGTTTGCCATGCCCGAATATCTTCACCGGCGGCTATAACTTCCACGGTAAACACGAATTTGTGACGCTGGAAGGAATGGAAAAAGCGGTCTCCGTAATTATGCGTATTGCGGAACTGACGGCGGAAAGATCTAAATAAAACCTGGTCAGCCTTTGAGTTATAAAGTGTAACAATACAAGGCTGGTTAGATTAACCTCTAATATCAGCGCGTTACCCCTTCACTTTGGTTATTAAGATATCCTGCCTAAATATATCTTGATTTCGTATCCGTGAAAATAAGTGTGCATGCCAAATCTCTGAACCTTAATCCTTTGAAACGCCTGTTGCGGCTTCGATAGCCCCGTCGGGCCGCGAAAGCCCGACAGCATTGTGTTTGTTATTTTAAAAGCTCCATTCCGTGCAGCGTCATCCGGCAGCCATCTGCGCCATTACCCTGCGTAGTGATCAAACATTTGTCTGGCATGGCTACTGCCCGGAACGAGAGCTGTAAGTTAAACTGACTACGTTCTTTATCCACCATGATAATATCGTTATTTCTGAGTATAATATTTGAAATATTCGCCTGACTAATTAACTTAATCATACCGGTGCTGGAAATATAAAAGCTGGTGTTGGTCTTATTTCTGTCCAGAGAAACCATAGCGATTTCCAACTTACTGCCATCACTGGCCTTCCAGTTATCCACAGCGCCAAAAAAATCAGGAAAAATGCCCTGATGCAGGAAAGAAGAAAGCGAACCGATATGCTCCTGAATCCATTGATTTTTGGATTCAATGATCTGAGCGGAAAAGTTAATTTTAGATTGAATCTCATTTCCCGGAACGGATATTTTTTTGTTATCAATAAAATAATTCATTCGGGAGAGATCGGCGAGCATACTCGGATTCATGACGGATTTGCCAAACCTGCGGATATCCCGGTCTATATTCTGATTAATTGTATTGTATAATCTACAGGTTATTTCAGATGAGATATTCCGGCTTATGTAAAGATCGGTTTTTTTTGCTTCAGGTTTTTGGAGGGGATGACGGGAAAAAGTATGAGCTTTAGTTAACTCATTTTTTTTCTTGAACAACTGTGTCAAAAACATATCTGGCCTTTAATAACTGGGTTTAGTAATGAAATGTAATCCGCAATTATAAGATTAAAAAAGGCTGTTGACTAATACCAATTAATTATTGGTTACGTGTCAGCGATTAATAACTAAAATATTAATTTTTTTAATCAATACAGAATGCCGGAGCATCCTGTATTAATAATCAGATTAAATAGCTCTTAATATCAGTCGTTAAAGTACCAGTAACCGCTGTTCACCAGCGCAGACAGCAGCGCAAGGAATGAAGGATCGTCCAGCGCATCACCCAGCATTTCTTTGGTCACGGTTTTGTGACGGGCAATGGCATCCACTGCGCCGATATGTTCCGTGGTCATCGCTTCACCGTTGACGTAACAGGTATCGCCCACACGCAGCACGCGCAGACCGCCAAGTCGTTCCAGCGTTTCACCGGATTCCAGCAACTCATAAATTTCACCTGCCTGATAAGGCGGTTCCGGCGGTGCCAGATCCAGCTCATGACGCGACTGAGAAATAAATTCACCAAACCAGCTGTTGAAATGCGCCGGATTACTGATCAGATCCAGCATCATGCCGCGCAGTTTATCCAGCTCAGCCGGTTGTACTTCGGCAGGATGTTCACGTTCAACCAGTTCCGGATCACTGTAACGGTGACTGCCGAGTTCGCGGGAAAGCACGTAATCCGCAAAGCCACTGACCATTTCACGGGCATTTGGCGCACGGAAACCGACAGAATAATTCAGTGAGTTTTCCAGCGAATAGCCGTCATGCGGAAAACCTGGTGGAATGTAAACGATATCGCCCGGCTCCAGTTCTTCATCAATAATCGCGTCGAACGGTTCGACCTGCAGCAAATCCGGATGCGGGCAATGCTGTTTCATGGCGACTTTTTCGCCCACACGCCAGCGACGACGGCCGGTGCCCTGAATAATAAAGACGTCGTACTGATCCAGATGCGGACCCACGCCGCCGCCCGGAACCGAGAAGGAAATCATCAGGTCATCCATGCGCCAGTCAGGGATATGGCGGAACGGGGTCATCAGATGTGAAGACGGTTCGTGCCAGTGATCGACGGCCTGAACCAGCACCGACCAGCCGTTTTCTCCCAGATGATCGTAACTTTCAAACGGCCCGTGGCTGACATTCCATTTACCGTCATGATTGCTCACCAGACGGCTGTCCACCTCATTTTCCATCGCCAGTCCTGCCAGTTCGTCAGGCGAGATAGGATCCACAAAATTTTTAAAGCCGCGTTTTAGCACGACAGGACGTTTTTGCCAGTAACGCTGCAGGAAATCATTCCAGTCTAGGTCGAGTTGGTAATCCATAGTATTTCCCTTGCATTAAAAGGAGGGTGGATAAAGAAGAGGGCTGTCTGTAAATGATTATAACGGAAGGTGTTGCGGCTGAGTTGGGCAATTGCCAGCAAATTTCGCATGATGGTTAAGATTACGCCGAAATGTGCTGGCAAAATGGTCGGGTAAACGTTACTCCAGTTCGATGCCTTGTTGCAGGCCGAAACAGACACGCATACTCGCGCCGCCGAGCGGGCTGTCGCTGATGATAATTTTGCCGTCATATTGCTCGATAATGTCGTTGGCCAGTGAAAGTCCCAGACCTTGTCCCGGGCGCAATGTATCCGCACGCTGACCGCGCTGGAAAATCACCTCACGCTTGCTCTCGGGAATACCCGGGCCATCATCTTCAATCAAAATCACCAGTTCATGCTCGGTATGTACAGCGCTGATTTCGACAAATTCCAGACAGTACTTGCAGGCGTTATCAATCACGTTGCCCATGACTTCCATGAAGTCATTTTTCTCTCCGACAAAGGTGATTTCCGGCGAAATATCGACGGTGATCACCACGCCTTTACGCTGATAAACTTTGTTCAACGCTGAGCACAATCCGTCGAGGATCGCCGGCACGGAATGCACTTCGCGGATCAACAGGTTCTGTTCAGAGCGTAATGTGGCGCGATGCAGGTAGTAACCAATTTGCTGTGAAATGCGGCTGATTTGCTCAAGCATCACGGGTTCCGCTTCTTCGATGGTCATCTGCTTGCCATTACGCAGAGCGCGCAGGGTGGATTGCAAAACCGCCAGCGGGGTTTTCAGGCTGTGTGTCAGATCCGCCAGCGTAGTGCGATAACGATCATAGCGGCCACGTTCGCCGTGCAGCAAAATATTCAGGTTACGCACCAGCCCGCGCAGCTCACGGGGCGGGTTTTCATCCAGTAATTCCCGTTCATGAGATTCCAGCTGGGCGACCTGATGGATGACCTCTTTGATTGGGCGCAGACTCCAGTATGCCGCCAGCCATAACAGCGGTACGACTAACAGTAGGTTTGCCAGCAGCACATAACTGAACCATTCCCACACCAGATCTGAACGTTGCAATTCCTGCGGTATGGTATCCACCACAACAATGTTAAGTGTCGGCAGGCGCGACGTCGCGTTATAGGTGTTGACCGCAATGGAATGGGTCATCGCGTTGGCGTCGGTTTCGTCGTAATCCTTCAGCTTATCCTGCGCTTTCGGGTTATTGCCCAGCACTTCGCTGCTGATTTGCGTGTCGGTATCCAGCTCGTAGAAGCCCGGTTTATTCATCCACGCTTTATCGATATGCGCTTCCAGCTCGGGAATGCGGCGCTCAGCCCAGAGCAGTTTTCCGTTGGCGTCGTAAATAAACACCAGCGTTGGCGTGTTGAGGTCGAGATCAGGAGGAACGTTAATGCTCAGCTTGTTGTCGCGCCACTGTGCCAGGCTGAAAAAGAGATTACTTTCGCCGCGCAGCAAACGGTAGGCGGTTTTATCGAAACTCACCATATATCCGACGACTGCCACCAGCCCGTAGGCCAGCGACAGGGCGAGAACGACCGCCGCGGTCGCCATCATAAAACGGACGCGAAGGGAGAAGGGTTTCCTGGTGCGTCCTTTCATGGCGCGTCCTTTCGTGGTGAGGAACATACCCTTACGGGCGGATGTCGAAACGATAACCCTGACCGCGAACGGTCGTGATCACATCAACCGGATGTTCAGCCTGTAATTTTTTACGCAACCGCCCCATCAGCACATCCACGGTGTGGCTTTCGCGCAGTTCGGCATCGGGATAAAGCTGAAGCATCAGGGAATCTTTGCTGACGACTTTTCCGGCGTTGCGGATCAGCGTCTCGATAATCGTATATTCGAACGCCGTCAGTTTAATCGGCTGTTCGTTGACGGTCAGCTCGCGGCGGGACAAATCAATCTGGAAAGGTTGAAGTGTAATGACCTGAGAGGCGAGGCCGCTGTTACGGCGCATCAGTGCCTGCATACGCGCCAGCACTTCTTCCAGATGGAAAGGCTTCGTAACGTAATCGTCGGCACCGGCTTCCAGCACGGCGACTTTATCTTGCCAGCTTTCACGGGCGGTCAGCACCAGAATGGGCAGATTGGTCTGATGGCTGCGCCAGCGGCGGATCAGGCTCAACCCGTCTTCGCCCGGCAAACCCAGATCGACAATCGCTATGTCCGGCGCATGTTCATGCAAAAAATAGTCGGCTTCTTTGGCATCTTCCGCCGCATCCACCTGATGGCCCATTTCCCGCAACTGAACTGAAAGGTGATGACGGAGCAGTGCATTATCTTCAATGACTAAAATTCGCATGGTGATTCCTTATCCTGACAGCACGCAAAAGGGTTTACATATTCTGAGTGCAATTGTAATTGATTCAGAATCATTTTAATCAACCTGAGGTCAACGCACATGTGTTTAAACCTCAACAGAACATAAACGAATTATAAACGGCTTTTGGCAGAAAGCGCATAAAAAAGGCGACCCGCAGGCCGCCTCATGATCTACACCCTAAAAACTTACTTCAGTTCGTCAACCATGGTGGTGGCGCGACCGATGTAATTGCCCGGTGTCATGGCTTTCAGGCGGATTTTCTCTTCTTCCGGTAATTCCAGAGAATCGATAAACGCCTGCATACCCGCCGCATCAACACGCTTGCCGCGGGTCAGCTCTTTCAGCTTCTCGTAAGGCTTTTCGATACCGTAACGGCGCATCACGGTCTGGATTGGCTCAGCCAGCACTTCCCAGTTGTGATCCAGTTCGTTCGCCAGATTGGCTTCGTTGACTTCCAGCTTGCTGACGCCTTTCATGGTGGCCTGATACGCGATCAGCGCATAGCCCAGACCCACGCCGAGGTTACGCAGCACGGTGGAGTCGGTCAGGTCACGCTGCCAGCGGGAAACTGGCAGTTTGCTGGCAAGATGTTGCAATACGGCGTTGGACAGACCCAGGTTGCCTTCGGAGTTCTCGAAGTCGATCGGATTAACTTTGTGCGGCATGGTGGATGAACCGATCTCGCCCGCGATAGTGCGCTGTTTGAAGTGGTTCAGGGCAATGTAACCCCAGATGTCGCGGTCAAAGTCGATCAGGATAGTGTTGAAACGCGCCACACAGTCAAACAGTTCGGCGATGTAGTCATGCGGCTCGATCTGCGTGGTGTACGGGTTCCAGGTCACGCCCAGAGACGTCACGAATTCTTCACTGAACTGGTGCCAGTTCACTTCAGGGTACGCCACGATGTGAGCATTGTAGTTGCCCACTGCGCCGTTGATTTTGCCGAGGATTTCGACGTTTTGCAGCTGCTTAAACTGGCGATCCATACGGTAAGCGACGTTAGCCAGCTCTTTACCGATAGTGGATGGCGTCGCCGGCTGACCGTGAGTACGGGACAGCAACGGAATATCGCGGTACTTGTGCGCCAGACCTTTCACGGCATCAATAATCTGCTTCCAGTAAGGCAGTACAACATCCTGACGTGCGGTTTGCAGCATCAGCGCGTGGGACAGGTTATTGATGTCTTCGGAGGTGCAGGCGAAGTGAATGAATTCAGAGACGGCGTGCAGGGCAGGGATGGCTGCCACTTTTTCTTTCAGGAAGTACTCAACCGCTTTGACGTCATGGTTGGTGGTTTTTTCGATATCTTTAATGCGCTGAGCGTCATTAACATCAAAATTGGCCACAATCTGGTCGAGGAAAGCGTTTGCGTCGGCATCAAAAGCAGGAACTTCCTTGATTTCTGCACAGGCTGCCAGTTTTTGCAGCCAACGTACTTCAACCTGCACACGGAATTTCAGCAGGCCAAATTCGCTGAAAATAGTACGCAGCGCGCTGACTTTATCACCGTAGCGTCCATCAACGGGGGAAACGGCGGTCAGTGAGGATAATTCCATCGGTAGCAACTCCTGGGATCTTATTAACAATGAGCGAGAATATTCTTCGCCTGTTCAAACAAGCGATTACGGGAAAACATCAGTTGCAGGCGGCCACCGCCCACCTGGTGCCACAGTACCGCAGAGCGGATACCGGCCAGTAAGATGGCGCGGACTTTGGCCTGAACCTGCGGGTTTTGTAAAATGGCCGGTGAACCGGTGACCTGAATGCGCGGACCGGCCGGGCTGACCACATCGACATAAATCGAGGCCAGGGAGCTGATCATCGTTTCAGATTCCAGCTCAAAATGCGCCAGCTGGCGGTCAAGCTGATCGATACGTTCACCGAGCTGATTCATGGCGGCTTTATTGGCGTACAGCTTGCGTTCAAGCACCATCAGGCTTAATGCGTAACGCGTTAACTCAGCGCCCGGCCCCTGACGGTTAGCGTTCAGCACACCCAGCAGCGTCTCCAGTCCCATCTTCAAATTGGCTTCATTATTACCGTAAACCGCCAGCGTTGACGCCGGATTCATCTCCAGCAGGCTGCGCAGTGACACTGACATTTCTTCCTGCGAGCATTGGCCTTCGTGTGCCAGTTGCTGAACCAGGCGCGCTGCCTGACAGATCCCCGCCAAAGCCAGCGTAATGTCGTAATAATTTTTAGCCACGTTTACTCCTGTAAGCGTTTTGAAACGATGAGACGCAGTGACAATGAAATAGCCCAAATTCATGGCGACAGATCATGCCATAAAACTGCCTCTAAACACAGTTCGGAATCAGTGCAGGGCATCACAGTCGGACAGAAATAAAGCGGGACGCCTGAAAGCGTCCCGTATTCAACGATATATTTACCGCGTATCAGGCCTGAAGCGGCAGGCGCTGTTCGATGATCCCGCCTCCCAGACAGATTTCACCCTGATAAAATACTGCAGACTGACCCGGCGTGACCGCCGCAACCGGTGCCTCGAAACGCACTTCGATACGGTCTTCACCGAGTGGCGTCACCACGCACGGAATATCTTCCTGGCGGTAACGGGTTTTCACGGTGCAGGTCAGCGGGGCGGTCAGCGTTTTGCGATCGACCCAATGCAGTTGTTGGGCAATCAGACCGACGTTCATCAGGCGCGGATGTTCGTGTCCTTGTGCGACGTAGAGAATGTTGTTCTCCACATCTTTTTCCACCGTGTACCACGGCTCTTCGCTGCCGTCTTTCTGGCCGCCGATGCCCAGACCTTTCCGCTGGCCGAGTGTGTGATACATCAGCCCCTGATGTTGTCCCATCACCTGGCCGTCCACGCTTTTAATCACGCCCGGTTGTGCCGGTAAATAGCGGCCAAGGAAGTCACGGAATTTACGCTCTCCGATAAAGCAAATGCCGGTAGAGTCTTTTTTCTTCGCAGTGATCAAATCCAGTTCTTCGGCGATACGACGAACTTCAGGTTTTTCCAGCTCACCGACCGGGAACAGGCTTTGTGCGACCTGCTCGTGACCGAGCGTGTAGAGGAAATAGCTCTGATCTTTGTTGCCATCAACGCCGCGTAGCAAATGGCTGACACCGTCGATATCCTGGCGGCGGACGTAGTGACCGGTCGCGATATAATCCGCGCCCAGATCTTCAGCTGCAAATTCCAGGAAGGCTTTGAATTTGATTTCTTTATTGCACAGGATATCCGGGTTTGGTGTGCGTCCGGCTTTATATTCCTCAAGGAATAATTCGAACACGTTGTCCCAGTACTCCGCCGCGAAATTCACGGTGTGCAGTTCAATACCCAGCTTGTCACAAACGGCTTGTGCATCCGCAAGGTCAGTGGCGGCTGTACAATATTCTTCGTCGTCATCCTCTTCCCAATTTTTCATGAAGAGGCCCTCAACCTGATAACCCTGCTGTTGCAGAAGGTACGCAGAGACAGAGGAATCGACACCGCCGGACATCCCGACGATCACTTTTTTCTGGCTGTTGTCAGACATAATAGTCCCGAAACACATGAATTAATTGCCCGGTACTGACGGTGTTTATTCTGATGCTTGACTCACGAGGATGAAGGCCGCGCGCATCCAAAACATCACAAAAAACCGAACACCACAGATACCGAACAGAGAGGAACTGCTTTACTAAGATTTCACGCGAGCTACATCGTGAAGCGCAAAATTTTATCACGTCAGGCCGGTTGCTGCATCGCTGATTAACCGCGTGGCAACAACCGGAAGAGGAGGGTTATTCCGGCAGATTGAAATTGTGCAGAATTTCCAGAGGATAACGCGGCGATTGCTGATAACAGCGAATGCTTTCGGCCACCAGCGGCGAGCGCAGTTGCGCAGAACCGATAATTTCCTCGGCAGTCACCCAGCGGCAGCGGTCAATATCAGCATCCTGCGGTGCGGTTTCCAACATTTCTGGCAGGTCAATCACAAAGGCGAAACGCAGAAACGGCGTGGCATCTGGTGCCTGCCACTGGTGCAAACCCAGGAAAAATTGTGGCTCCGCGCGGATCCCGGTTTCTTCATACAGCTCACGTTTTGCGGCGCTGACTAAGGTTTCATCGGCTTCGAGATGACCGGCAGGCTGATTCCAGGTGACTTTGCCGTGAATGGTTTCTTCGACAACCAGAAACTTTCCCTGTGCCTGAACGATGCAGGCGACAGTAACGTGCGGTTTAAACATGCGGAATTTCCTTCCATTGGCCGGGTTGTAAGTCGCCGAGGGTGAATTCGCCCATACTGAAGCGGATCAGGCGCAGCGTCGGGAATCCCACATGGGCCGTCATACGGCGTACCTGACGGTTTCTTCCCTCGTATAACGTGATTTTCAGCCACGAAGTCGGGATAGATTTGCGCTCGCGGATTGGCGGATTTCGCGCCCACAGCCATTCCGGCTCATCGACAATTTCCGCACCCGCAGGCAATGTCGGCCCGTCTTTCAGTGTGATGCCCTCGCGCAGTGATTTTACTGCGGCGTCATCCGGTTCGCCCTCGACCTGAACATAATAAACTTTGCCGGTGCGTTTGCCCGGCTGAGTCAGCGCAGCCTGCAGTTTGCCATCGTTAGTCAGCACCAGTAAACCTTCGCTGTCGCGATCCAGACGACCTGCGGCATAAACGTCTGTTAAAGAAATGTAATCTTTAAGCGTTGCCCGACCGGCCTCATCAGTGAATTGTGGCAGTACATCAAACGGTTTATTGAAAAGAATCACCTTTCCCGGCCCTTTTGGGGAAGATTGTTCTTTGGCAGGCCTTTTGCTGAAACGTTTAACGTTGTGATTTTTAAAAGATAGCGGGTTCATAGGCATTGAAGTTGGAGAGAATTAGCGCATTATACTTGAAAAATGTTTCGGATTGGCTAGCGAGAAATATTCGAGTAATATCGTTCGGCATCTTACAAATTTTTAACAAAAATGCGCTCGAAGGAGAGGTTAATGGAAAGCAAAGTAGTTGTTCCGGCTGAAGGTAAAAAGATTACAGTAGACGCTCAGGGTAAACTGGTCATTCCTAATAATCCTGTTATCCCATTTATCGAAGGTGATGGCATCGGTGTTGACGTAACGCCTGCCATGATCAAAGTCGTTGATGCGGCTGTTCAGAAAGCCTATAAAGGCGAGCGTAAAATCTCCTGGATGGAAATCTACACCGGCGAGAAATCCGTAGAACTGTACGGCAAGGACGTGTGGCTGCCAGAAGAAACTCTGGACCTGATCCGTGATTACCGTGTTGCTATCAAAGGCCCACTGACAACTCCGGTTGGCGGCGGCATTCGCTCCCTGAACGTGGCACTTCGCCAGCAACTCGACCTGTATATCTGTCTGCGTCCGGTTCGTTATTACACCGGCACTCCAAGCCCGGTTAAACGTCCTGAAGATACCGACATGGTTATTTTCCGTGAAAACTCCGAAGATATTTATGCGGGTATCGAGTGGAAAGCGGGTTCTGCTGAAGCAGATAAAGTGATCAAGTTCCTGCAAGACGAAATGGGCGTGAAGAAAATCCGTTTCCCACAAGATTGTGGTATCGGTATCAAACCTTGCTCCGAAGAAGGCACCAAACGTCTGGTTCGCGCTGCGATTGAATACACTATCACCAACGATCGTGATTCACTGACTCTGGTTCATAAAGGCAACATCATGAAGTTCACCGAAGGTGCCTTCAAAGATTGGGGCTACCAGCTGGCGCGCGAAGAGTTCGGCGGTGAGCTGATCGACGGCGGCCCGTGGGTGAAAATCAAGAACCCGAACAACGGCAAAGACATCATCATTAAAGACGTGATCGCGGATGCGTTCCTGCAACAAATCCTGCTGCGTCCTGCTGAATACGACGTTATCGCTTGTATGAACCTGAACGGTGACTACATCTCCGACGCCCTGGCGGCGCAGGTTGGCGGCATCGGTATCGCACCGGGCGCAAACATCGGTTCTGATTGCGCGCTGTTTGAAGCGACGCACGGTACTGCACCGAAATATGCCGGTCAGGACAAAGTGAACCCGGGTTCAATCATCCTGTCCGCAGAAATGATGCTGCGTCATATGGAATGGTTCGAAGCCGCAGACCTGATCGTCAAAGGCATGGAAGGCGCTATCGCTAACAAAACCGTGACTTACGATTTCGAACGTCTGATGGAAGGCGCTAAGCTGCGTAAATGTAGCGAGTTCGCCGACGACATGATCGCAAATATGTAATTGCGATATTGTTGAAGAATCAGCGGAGGCTTAATGCCTCCGTTTTTTTATGTCCGCGATTAACTGATAAATGTCTCTGAACAAGGGCAATGCTTACATAAAAAATTTCAATATCAATAATTTGAGTTAAGTCTGTTGATGCTAAGTACAATTTTTTGTTGGGGATTCAGACGGATAATAGTTTATTTTTTCGGCCTTATTGTGCATCGGGGGCAGCGGTGTTACATATGAGCCACTTTTTACCACAGGAATGACTTTTTGTTGCGCTCACTCCTCTCAAGCTCTCTGTTCCGTATTGATCTGCGACGCCTGATCCTGATTTTAGCCGTGATGAGCGCCTTTGTGACGCTCGCCAACAGCTTTTATGCCAGCTATCGTGTTCAGCGCCAGTTACTTATCGACAATACGCTCGAAGAGAACCGCGTTTACGCGACGAAACTGGCCGCCAGCACCGAACAGTTTCTAAAAAGTATGCAGAAACAGCTTGCCTATAGCAGTGTGATCGCGGCGAGAAATTTTGACGATCCTGCCGTTCTGCAATCTGAAACCGCGCGTCTGAAATACCAGACCGACAGTTTTAATTCTGTCGTGCTAACCAATGCACAAGGCAAAATCCTGGCGACGTCTCCTGACAGCCTGCAACTGGTCGGCCATATTCTTAAAACGCCGGGTGCGCTTGAAGCACTGAAAGAACGCCGGCCGCTGATCAGTAAACCTTATACCTCGGTCGCGCAGAATCTGGTAGTCGTGATTTCGACACCGATTTTTACCGCTGAAGGTAAATACCTCGGGTATATCGCAGGTACTATTTACCTGCGCCAGAAGAGCATTTTGAATGAGCTGCTTGGCGAGCATTATTATCGCGACGGTTCATATATTGCCGTACTGGATAAAGAGCGCCGTATTCTCTATCACCCTGATGTCTATCGCATCGGAGAAGTGGTGAAGCCCCGTCCGCTGACAGAGGCCGTCAGAAAAGAACCCAATGGCAGCCTGATGGTCACTAATCTGGCGGGTCAGAACATGCTGGCCGGTTATGCCGTTGTTCCTTCGTCAGGCTGGGAAATTATTACTCAGCGGCCGACTAATTCGACTCTTAAGCCACTGGAAGGGCTGATGGTCAAAGTACTGAAACATCTGACGCCGCTGGCGCTGTTGACGCTGCTTTGTGTCTGGCTGTTCTCCAGAATGATAGCCCGCCCGCTCTGGTTACTGGCGCGCAGTGCTAACGAAATGGATAAACCTGATATTTCCAGTAACATCCGTGAAATCCCTTCTTGGTATTTCGAGTCGAACCAGCTCAAACGTGCTTTGCTGATTGGCATTAATTTATTGCAGAAGAAAATCGGCAAACTTAAATTCGAAACGCAGACAGACCCGATGACGGGTCTGTTCAACCGGCGCGGGCTGGCGATAGCTCTGGAATCGGTAGTGCAAATGCGTCAGCAATTTTCTGCTATTACGTTGGATATCGACCACTTCAAGACGATCAATGATTCTTACGGGCATGACACCGGTGATGAAGTGATCAGAACACTGGCCGAGCAAATCCGGCATAATGCCCGTGAAAGTGACATTCTGTGCCGCGTGGGCGGGGAAGAGTTTCTGGTGTTGCTGCCTGACACGACGCTGGCAGAAGCAGAAATGATTGCTGAACGTCTGCGGCAGAATGTGGAAATATTGGTGCTGCCGGGGATCCGCCCGATTACGATTTCATTAGGTGTTTCTTACTGGAATCAGCAAATGGGCGAACCGGAGACGTCACTGAAACGGGCCGATGAGGCGTTATACAAAGCCAAGCAGGAAGGGCGTAACCGCGTGGTTGTCGTACCTGAATAACGTTTTGCTCAGTCAGGGCATTGTCTGCCCTGACCGAGTTATTTACCGGTAGCCGCTTGCTGTTTCTTTGCCTGAGCCGCCAGATGATGCCCGATGGCGCATCCAGCCACTGCCCCGATGACAGCGTGATGCTTCAGATGACCTGCAACTCCGCCGACTACCGCACCTTTCAGACAGCCTTCTGCCTGCGCCAGTGAACTGACCAAAAGCATGCCCGCCATTGCTACACCCAGAACTGTATTTTTCACCTGATCTCTCCCAAAACGAACAAATAATGCTGTGGCAGAAAATGTCACATCAGGTATCCGGCTGTCATTTTGCTATCTGTAAGCAGGTACTGCCGCTGTTACGCATCACGTGGTGAGAAGCCCGGCACAGCGGGTCGTTTGAGTTAAGCCGCGGTTACAACTGCGCAGGCGTTTAATGGCTCATTGAACAACGGTTTATATTGCCTGCCTGCAGCGGGCAACATCTACTTTCTTTAACTCTGCTAAACTTAACGTCAGTAACCGGCGAAGATCTTTCTACTTCTTCGCTGTCTCCGGTTATTTTCCACCCGTGAAGAAGGATGCCGCTATGACGCATCAAGAGCAATTGCAGGCCCTGATGGTTCGCATTGACGCGCTGGAACAACGTGAAAGACAACTGACTTATGCCTCCAATGCCTATCAGGCCATTCTGACGACCTTGCTGGGGATTGTGGACAAAACCACTCGTGATCGTGTTATCAGCATGGTTGATCAGGCGCATGATATGGCTTATGCCAAAGCCAGTCTGGAGCAGAAGGGAAACATTCTCGGCGCAGATGACATTACGCAGCGCATTTTCTTATTTGCTCAGGGGCGAGCGGCGCAATCTAAATAACGGCAGGCTGATGATGGATAAACGACTCGTTACCCGAAAAGGTTGCGGGGTTTTTGTTTGTCTTGAGATCAGGAGCGGCGATCAGCTTTAAGCAGATTAATCGCTGCACCGAGCAAGATACGGCGCTGGACGCCGGTCGCCGTGACCAGTTGTTCATCGAGATACCCAATCAGCGCATCGGCACTCAACGGCTCACCTCTGTGGCGCATCTGAATCACGCCATCACCGATAATACGTGCAACTTCGTCCCAAAGCGGTTGGATCTCACTTTCCGAGAATTTCATAACAGCTCCCGTTTGTGTGATTTACGTACAATCTATCATCTGAGTGGCGTGTGGCAAGTGGGTTAGCGGAAAGAAGGTGAGGGCGCAAGGGATTTGAAGTGCCTTTCCTTACGCAGTCAAACGCCGTAAGGAAAGGCAGGCAGCATTAGTGCTTAATTACGTACAAGTCTTTGGTGTAAATGTAATTAAGCAGGCTGTCGTTGAAACCACCCACATACGGTTTAACCAGACGTGCGCTGACATAGTGATACAGCGGAATTACTGGAGATTGTTCAGTCAGTACCTGCTCTGCCTGCTGATAGGCTTTGCCAACGTCGGCTTTATCCGTGGCTTTCAGGGCATCATTCAGTGCCTGATCATAGGCTGCATTACTGAACTTCGGCGTGTTCTCGCTGTTGCCTGTGCGCAGCGTATTCAGGAAAGTCGAAGGCTCGTTATAGTCAGCAATCCAGGCATAACGCACGACTTCATACGTCCCCTGATGCATGGTATCGAGCATTGTTTTCCATTCCTGATTCTGCAAAACAGCATCCACACCGAGATTCTTTTTCCACATTGACGCGGCGGCAATCGCAATGCGCTGATGCGATTCAGAAGTGTTGTACAGCAGATTGAATTTCAGCGGATGGTCCGGACCAAAACCGGCTTCGGTCAGCAGCTTTTTGGCTTCTGCGTTACGCTGTTCCTGCGTCAGGCTGGCTTCTTTTGGTTTAGCGAAAGTAAAACCCCCCGTGTTATCTGGCGATAAATGCCATGCCGGAGTTTGCCCCTGACCTAACACTTTATCGGCAATGATCGACTTATCAATGGCCAGATTCAGCGCTTTACGCACGCGGACATCGTTAAACGGCGGCTTTTGCGTGTTCATCGCATAGTAATAGACGGCGAGATAAGGGCTGACGTGAACCTGCGAGCCCAGCTCTTTTTTCAGCGAGGCAAACAGCGGAGAAGGTACGGTATAGGTGATGTCGATTTCACCGGCTTTATAGCGGTTAACATCCGCCGTGCCTGAAGCGATCGGCAAATACGTCACTTTGTTAATGACGGTATGCGAGTTGTCCCAGTAGTTCGGGTTGCGTACGGCGGTGATGCGCTCGTTGACCGTCCAGGTATCGAGCTTGAAAGGACCGCTGCTGACCAGATTTCCAGGTTGAGTCCACTTATCCCCGTATTTTTCAACATCTGCCTGGCTGATCGGCGAAAGGGAAGGGTGTGCCAGCATGCCGAGGAAGTACGAAAGCGGTTGGTCGAGAGTAATTTCCAGCGTTTGTTTATCCAGCGCTTTGATCCCTAACTGATCGGCGGGCTTTTTGCCGTCAATGATATCTGCGGCGTTCAGCACATGCATGCTGCCGAGATAGCTTTCATAAGGTGAGGCTGTTTTCGGGTCGATCAGGCGTTGCCAGCTGAAGACCACATCCTGCGCGGTAATCGGTGAGCCATCAGACCAGACAATGCCGGGACGTAAATGGAACACCCAGGTTTTGTTATCTTTGGTTTCCCAGCTACCAGCCAGCGAAGGCTGTGCATCCCCCTTGCTGTCGGTAGTGACTAATCCGGCAAACAAATCGCTGAGGATGTTGAACTCCACATCGCTTTCCACTTTATGCGGATCAAGAGAAGCGGGTTCACTGCCATTGTTGCGGGTAATTTCCTGTTTGGCCGCCAGCTCTACACCTGCGGGAACGTTCGCAGCGTAAGTGGTGTAAGAGGCCATAAAGGTGGTGGAGAGAAGAAGCGCGAGAGGTATTTTTTTAAAGCTTCCATAAGTTTTACGTATCGTCATTGCCATTTCCTGCCCTGTCAATATGGTTAAATATCAATGAGTAACAGGGTATTCATACCTTTGTTCGGTCACTTTAGCAATCTTTATGAGACTTTTGTTATTAATCTGTGAAAGGCAACACAGTGGATTAGAAATCAGCGTTTTCGTGCGCCGGGATCCAATAGCCATCAATAAAATCTTCGATAGGATAGCAGCCGGCCTGCCGTAAGCCCTGCTGATGCATTGCAACGGTGCATTGTTTCTGAGTATTAAAGGCATCTACCACCAGGTCTTCACATCCTCCGCCCAGATAACAAATGGTCAAAACTAGAGCGAACATAGCGCGTCTCCTTCTTTGTCATCAGATTAAGCATAGAACTAATGTGTCCGTAAAAAAATGTAATAGCGCGCGTTTGCTGCATATTTGTCCGGTGGAAAAGAGGGGGTAAGGGCAGAAATGGCAGAAAAGAGAATTTCCATAAAGGGCATGATATCCTCGCGACCATAATTTTTATGAATGACGTAATGGAAGGAGCAGCTCATGTCCGAATCTTTAAACAGAGAACAAGAAATCGAATCTGATCTGGTTGCATGCCAGCTGGTGATTAAGCAAATTCTGGATGTGATTGAAATTATTGCGCCAGCAGAAGTACGCGAAAAGATGTCCCATCAGCTGAAAAGCATTGATTTCAGCAAGCATCCGGCAGGTGCCGATCCGGTAACTAAACGTGCCATTGAAAAAGCGATTTCATTGATTGAACTGAAATTCACTAAGCACGACAGCTAAGAATTATTGTCATGCCCGTGCTAACGGGCATGACAAGCCAAAAAAGTGTCTTATTTATTATCGACCACTTCGCCGACTTTTTTGAAAATCGGACAGTTCGCGACACCAATGACTCCGCTGTCAGAATGAATGTACTGAGAGCTGACAATCCCTCTGGCCGTTAAGTACTGGCATTTCAGGCCTAATCCCGCTGCATTCTCGCTGCTTCCGACCGTCACGCCATATCCTGAAAAAAGAAAAATAGCGTAAATCACAGCCAGTACAATAATCGTCTTAACGATACCCATTCTGAAACTCCCTAAATATCTGCTCCTGAACAATTCAGGATATTGATCAGCCTAGTAGAAGTTATTTTTCAGTAAATGTCATTGCAGCAGATTCCTAATCAGAAAAGCCCTGAAGATGTCAAAAAAATTGGCCCCGTAGAAGGGGCCAATGCACTACTGAAGAGTCTTATCAGACAGTCAAATTACCAGCGGTATTTCATACCCAGGTTTGCTGCCCAAGGCTGATCAACATCGCTGCCGCCGAGGTAGTTAACGCCTGTGTAAACGGTGAAGTTTTTGTTCATGTCGAACTGACCCCCTAAACCTAGGCGGACAGCAGAACCATCAACGCCGTTATCGATACGATCACCGTTGATGTTTGCATCGTTGTTAGCATCTTCATACACATACGCCAGAGTTGCGTAAGGACTGAGTGCCTGATCTGCACCCAGATCGAAGGTATAACCCAGGTTCCCGCCCAACTCATAACGCATGCTGTCATAAGCCTGATCGCTAACATGCATGTTGTTGGTCATGCTGTAATCGTCATCGCCAATAAACACGCCAGTAATGCTTGCGTATGGAGTCAGATACGCCTGTGGAGCGAATTTCCAGTCGTAACCCAGTTTCAGACCAAAGCCCCATGCATCAGTAGTGCTGTCACCTGATACTTGCTGACCGTTGCTCATGGTGCTGTCAGTAGAGTTGCTGAAATGGCTGTAGCTCAGAGAAGAGTCAAAGAATGCGCCATTATTGAAGTTTAGGCTGGAGTAAACGCGTGCTGACTGGCTGTCAGTATCCGCATCCGCATCATCCATAGACAAGCTTGATTTGGCGAAGCTTGCTGCCATACCGACCAGCCACTGGCGTTCGCCACCCCCTTCGGTGACTTTATCCAGACCAACCATAATGCCATTAACGTCCTGATCGTAATCAATTACGCCGTTGTCACCATTTTGCTGACCGCCAAAGTAGTTAACCCACACACCACCTTTGTCATTGCCCTGGGTGTGACGTGAACTGTTCATGCGGTTTTCTAAGGTGTCTTGTTCCATATGCCAGGTTGCTGCATTGGAAGAAGGCAGGCTCAGGGCTGCATTGGCGGTAGAGGTAATGCCTTGTTTAGCCAGCACTACAGTATCGTCATATTGCTCAGCCTGATATTTATAGGCGCCCAGATCAGCGGTGTTAGCATGAGTAAATGTCGCATTGCCGCCGTAGATGCGGATCAGCTCTTTATTCTCATAATCAGCAACCTGGCCTTCGCCTGTCGCGTTATCAATACGTACCTGATAATTACCGTTAGTCACGCCATTGACGGACAGATGACCGTCAGAGTTGATACCGATGGTGCCCTGATCATAAACATAGTCGGCGGCAGTTTTGTCGCGCGCGTTGTTCATGTCAGAGTTAAGAACATATTCACGGCTACCGATATCGAAAGTACCGTTATCAGTCAGAACCATATTATGCGTATCAACCTGACCCAAACCTAAGTTCAGCTCGGAACCGTTGCCCACAACGATAGTGTTGGCATAAAGAGACGCAGTTTCTTCGGTCAATGATGCCTGACTGCCTGAGTTCAGGCTCAACACATCAGTTTTAACATCGCCGTGCGCGGCAATTTTCAGGGTTGATGCATTGGTCAGAGAAATGTGATCTGCCAGTAATCCTGACTCAACAACATTCACCTGAGAACGGTTATTGACGGTCAGATCATCAATGTTTGAAGATTTGGTCGTGTCCCACTCTGAACCGTTATTCAGCGCGACATTGAACAGACCGCTTTGATAAACATCATCGCCAACCAGGTAGCCATTGGTGCTGCTGAAAACAGAACCCGGCCAGATGCTGTTGGTGCTGCGGTTATACAGAGCTGAATCCATCTGAACATCTGAGGTGGCTGCGCCAACCCATTTGCTGCCATTGTCCAGTGTCAGGTTCAGTTCGTCTGTGTCATCCCAGCCATTGGTATCCAGCACACCATCGGCATTGCTGTCATAACCACCGACGTAATAGTTCTCGTCGAAAGTGCTGACAAAAGCAACGTCACCGGTAATGGTTGAATTATTGAATACGGCATTAGTTTTCATTGCGTTATCAGCTGTTGCACTTGCAACAACAGATAATGCAACGTCATCAGCCTGGGTACCTGCGGCGCTAATATTGCCGTAATCACTTGGCTTATCAGACTGGCCGTAGAAACCGGTGGTTTGCAATTCTGTGTAAGAACCAGAAGTCAGCGAGGAGTCATTAACTGTCAGGGTATTATCAAACGTATTACCGTTATTAACGTCAGTATCAGCCCACTCGTAGCCCTGGGTTAGCGCAATGCCAGCAACGTGAGAGTTGTTCTTAATAACGATGTCACTTTCCTGATCCAATGTCACCGCAACACCCATATCGTAGGTATTCAGGGTTTCATGATCACGCACTTTATTGGCATCAGTTACGTCGTAATCGAAGTGTTCGTAAGAATCGTTAATAGTGGAATTATCAATGGTCAGTTGCAAAGGTGACTGATCATAATCATTACGCGCATCGCCGCAATCGGTCGACATACACTCAGAAGTGATCATGCCGTTGACAGTGGTGTTGGTAATATTCAGCGTGTTGCTAGTGTTGTTATCAAAGCCCAGATAGTGAGTGGAAATAACGCCATTAACTATAGCGTTGTTGATTGAAGAGTAGATGTCTCCGCCAACGTAACCGTTATCTGCACCGTCATCATCTGCATATCCACGATAGCCGATATGACCCGCCAGAGCAGAGTCATGATAGAACGTGTCATATACGGTGCCAGATATATCAGCTGATATCGCCGCAGGTGCTGTTACTGCAACAGCGCAGGCCAGCGCTATTTTAGAAACGAAGAACTTTTTATTCCATGCATGCATTTATTAATCCCTCAACAAAAAATAGTCAGCATGAGTGAGCTGAAAATAATTCAGCTATTATGCTTTCATTTATATAACAGAAGAGACAGAAGAACTGTTCGACGGCGGGATGATATTTTAATGCATGGTTTAATTCAACAAGGAAGTTCCAGTGAAAGTTCATCAAATTTGAAAATTTATATTTAATAATTGCCGTGTTTTTAGTTTTGCATTTCTTTTAATATTTTAATGGTTGTTTTATAGTTTCTAAATAAATGTGTTTTATGGGTAAGCCGAACAGGCTGATTAATCCTGGTCTGATGCGAGCCAGGATGCGTGCTTTTAGGTCAGGCCGGTATTTATCATATTGGAATGATGTTGAGGTATGTTCTTTCATGAAGTTAATGGCTTCATCCGCTTTCTATTATTTCTTTATGTAATGTATTATTACAGGGTCTGCAAAATTCATTTTTAAGAAAATCGAAAGGGAGGTGTTGTTTTTAAAGGCAGAATGAATAATTGGTTTTATTTGACGCAGGTCAACTCTTGTCTGGTTGGTATATATTGATAAGGTGAATGCATTTTAATTTATGATTTACGTATGTGATTATTACAGGATGTTTGCCCGTTAAAAGCCGACGTTTTGTTATATCGTTGTTTAAGATTTTCATCGTAGTATGTGTGTCTGTTCATTCATCCGTTGGACGTCGCCTTGAGCCCTGATAGACGTTGTTTAAACCAAAAGAAACCTGCCCTCAAATTGAAAAAGCCTGTTTTCAATGTCAGGAAGATCGTGATGTTCGTCCTTTTCCTGCTCATCTGCATAGGTCTTTACCTGCTTGCGCTTAACAGCTATTGCGATCAGGGCGGGAACTTTGACCTGGGCGTTTGTGCGATCACTTCATTTATCCCTTTTTAGGGGATCTCTGCCAGAAATTCTGTCTGCCGCCAGCCCGGCAGTAAGAAAAGCCTGTTTTTTCGTTAATGGATTTGTGAATGACTTCCCTGATCAGCCGGTGATGGTAAGATGAAGGCTCTGAACATTCAGTGGTAGGGTAGTCAATGTTTGATTTCGCAATGGGCCAAAACAGCCTGGCTTCATTGGTGCTGTTCGCACTCTCAGCTTTGTTATTTTTGTTGGTATGGTTTTTTGTCAGCCGGGCCAGTGTCAGGGCAAATGAACACATCGCGTTGTTGCACGAGATAGCTGAGCAACAACGCCAGCAAACCGAGTTGCTTAAGGTTCTCGCTGCACAGGCACGAGGCAAAGCGCCCCCTGTTGAAGCAGAGGATGATTCTGCTCTCAGTCTGCGTGGTTTTATTCCTGAACGATAATTTTACATCGTAAACCCGCTTCGGCGGGTTTTTGCTTTTGTTACTCCTTCATAAATCTGTCTTATTCTTCCGGTAGTCTCCACGCATGTGCCCTGCTGGATGGATGAACTGATGATCAAATGGTCGGAAGAAAATGATAGCGAAGTAAACCACAACATTGCTTTACTGACGGGAGAGGAACCTGAGAAGTGGTATCCCTACGGCGGTATGAAGGGCAAAGATTATTGCAACAACCCCTCCGACGCGTGGCCGATTATTTGCGCCAACAAAATCAGCATCAATTTTAAAGAGTTGCAGAGCGATCCCCTCTGGCTGGCTGAGATAAGCAGTCCTCATGGCCAGTGGCAGGCGCAAAGCAAACGGCCTCTGCGTGCCGCTATGGTGTGTTTCCTGCTTAGTAAGACTTGCGCATAAGCAAAAGCGCAGAGATACTCAGATTGTGACAAAGTTTTGCAAAGAAGTGATTCGAATAAGCGTCGCATAAAGCGATGCGTATCAAGTGATTAATGTTTCCTCATTTTGACAGTTGTGTCTAAGGCGGAGTCCATTATGAAGCGCATCATTAAAGGTGATAAAACTCTTTCCCATCTGGTGGTTGCTCATGCAGCTATCGACAGTCATGAAAAAGCCTACGGCAAACGCCGGCAGGGCTGGCCTTCAACCTATCTCATTAAGTATAAAGATGCGCGTGTAGCGGTCGAAGTTGTCACCCGCAGACAATCCTATGTTGCAACCCTCATGATCGGCGCCAGAAATCTGACCAAACTTTGCGGTATGCCTGCCTGAAAATCAGGAATACATCACCGTAATCTCAAACCGTGTCGTTAAACCGACACGGTTTTGTTTTATACAGGCTTTCTCATCAGCTGGCGCCGGTAAACATTTCCCCGGCGGAAAGGGCGCTTCAGCAGCCCTGAAATCAGGCTAATCAGGTCAAGCACCAGCAACATTGTCCCGGTGATCGCCAGAACCATCAGCGTCAGAATGGCGAAGGCGATGACTTTCACTGAAGCAGGGACTTTGATACGGCGAAAACGTGAGCTTAGCCACAGGCGGCCATACTGGGTCTGAATCTGCATAATATGCGTCAGTCGCGCAGTGAATGAGCGCCGGCGTTGAGTGGTGTTCCTGGTCATAAATTTTCTCCTTTTTGAATGTCCTCAGTAAAACACACAGTTATTAAGATTTTCTTAACCGTTGATGGCTGCTGAATTGGCACATATTTTTTCACTTTCTCTCTGTAGTGTGATTAACAAATATGCTACTTAAAATGATGTGTTCACATTTTCGTTCAAACAGGAAAGCTTTCCCTTGGAGCCCTATGCCTGGTAAAAATCCCTATTACGATCCTTCAAAATCTCATCATACGCCTGACGGTTTCACCAATGTTGAACCGCAGAACCGCCAGGAGGGGGATTTCAAACGCTGGAGAAAGGAACGTAAAGCCCAGCGACTGCCTGCACCGCCAGAGAAAGGCTACGAACATTTCATCAGCCAGTGGTGGCAGACAGCTGATTTTAGCGGAACGGATGATCGTTTATGGTTTTTAGGTCACGCCTGTTTATTGCTGCGCGTGGCCGGACGTTACGTTCTTATGGATCCTGCGTTATCGGATCGCGCCTCGCCGCTGAGTTTCTACGGGCCTAAACGTAAAACGCCCGTTGCTGCACCGGTTGAAAAACTGCCACCTATTGACGTCGTGTTATTTTCCCATAATCACTATGACCATCTTGATCGCGCGACCGTGCGCAAGCTGTTGCGACGTTTCCCTGACGTGCAGTTTATGGTGCCTTTGGGCATGAAACCGTGGCTTGAGCGGCGCGGAGCGCGGTATATCGAAGAACTTGACTGGTGGCAGGAACATCAGTTTGGTGATCTGACTTTTTCAGCCGTGCCAGCGCGCCACTGGAGTATGCGGACATTTTGGGATCGCAATCAGTCCCTGTGGTGTGGCTGGGTCGTCAGAAACACTGATTTGCGCTTCTATTTTTCCGGGGACAGTGGTTATAGCAATCAGTTTGAACTGATCGGTCAGCGTCTAGGGCCATTCGATTTAGCCGCCATTCCCATCGGCGCCTATGCACCAAGATGGTTCATGAGCGCGCAGCATATGGATCCGCAGCAGGCTGTGACTGTCTTTTCGCAACTACGTTGTCAGAAAGCCGTGCCAATTCACTGGGGGGTTTTTGAATTAGCTGATGATTCTCTCGATCAACCCTTAAACGAATTAGCGCAGGCGATATCTCAAAGTGACTCGCCAGAAATGGAATTCAAACCCTTAAAAATCGGCGCAAGCATTTCTAAAGATTGAATATCATTTGCCCGTTGCAGAGGGATTTTAAAGTGCAATTTGGTAGTTATTAAATGAGAAGTATTATCAATCATCGTGATGTTTTTATGATGGCTTACAAAATGAATGGGTTACTGATTTGTTAATTAATATCCATGGAAGGATAATGCTCCCACTGTCAGATATTTTGCGGATGAAATAATTATTCGTATCGATAAGCGCAAAACTGCCGTTGGTGGCGTGTAATCCCTGAGATTGCTTAAGATACAGTGCATTGTGCTGATTAGGTTGCCGTAAAGTCCTCGCCAGTCATGCTGTCGCAGTGACGATTGCGCGCCCGTTTTCCGAGAGCATGATAATGATGATTTGAGATTCCGATCACGGTATTTAATATTATATTTTCATAACGATATTTTTTATATGAATAAGTGAGTTTTAAAAGTTTGCGCAAGTGTTATACCGATTTAACCAACTCGCAAACTTTAATTCATTATAATGTCAAAAATGAGATGACAAGAAAACTGTATTAGGAGGGGGAGGGGTTTAGAATTGAATCTCCGAAGGGGGTGAGTGATTTTATGTATTATCGGGTACATGCCTAAGGCGCACAGTTAAGGTGCATTTATTGTAGTCTGCGTTTTGTTTTGCACCATTTTATCCTTCCCTGGCGTAATTGATTATTGCATAACCAGTCATATTGTCTGGCTATGTTTTAAACCGGTTGCCCGTTCTGTTGCACAAGTGTGCACCTGGCCCGACAGACCCGCTGTCACCCGAACGTGACCTGACCCGGGGTGTTGCTTTTCCGCGCCTTATCAGGCCATCAGCAAAAGGTTTTGGCCGATCTTGACAATAAAAATTCAAATAAAGGTGTGTTTTACGCTTACGGTTCTGCATTAAATGATCAATAATCAAAAACAGGTCGTTATTGTTTTGTTTGATATGCAGGTGAAACTGCAAAGCAGAAAAAAGCATGTCTATCAACATATTTCAGCATAACTGAACACGAAGTGCCTTTAACCGGCTCAAATATGTGCGACATGTCCATCACTGATTAAAAATGGCTTGCCATCGAATTCAGAGTATGTGATAACGCATCTGGGTAAAACGAGGTACAGTTCTGTATATGTGTGGCATTTTCAGTATAGAAGTTCTGAGTAAAGACGTTCACGTTGAATACCGCTTCTCTGCCGATTTTAATCTTAGTGCCTCAAGCAGTAACGACTCTAGTTTGTCTATGTAACGCCTACGGGCGGTTTAAACAATCCAAAGGAAATACTCAAGATGGCAAAGATCAAAGGTCAAGTTAAGTGGTTCAACGAGTCTAAAGGTTTCGGTTTCATTACTCCTGCTGACGGCAGCAAAGATGTGTTCGTACACTTCTCTGCAATCCAGGGTAACGGCTTCAAAACTCTGGCTGAAGGCCAGAACGTAGAGTTCGAAATCCAAGACGGCCAGAAAGGCCCGTCAGCAGTTAACGTAACTGCAATCTAAGCAGCGTCAGCTGTAAAAAAACCCGCCAAGGCGGGTTTTTTTGTGTCTGTTTTCAGCATGTTGAGCTGTTATTGCCAGCTCACTTTACCGCAAGATCATAATGCCAGATTGCTGATTTCGCCCGCTGATGCCCGGATGTGAAGGGTCTTTTGCCCGCTGATGACTGTTACGCCGGAAGCTGGTGTATTTGAATGCTGTCCCCTCCGTTGCACTCCCTGCCGTTGTACAAATCGTGCAACTGCCAGCGTGGTCAATTCCTGCAAATCCCAAAGCCTGTAGTTTAGCCTCTGCAATCGCAGCCAGATCAAGGTGACGATGACGCGGCGAAATCAGGGCCGGGGGGAAGTCGAGTTGTTGCATAAATGTATCCACAAGTTCCTGACTGACTTCGTAACAGCAAGCCTGCGCTGCAGGACCGATGGCCACAACCCAGTCACGAGTATCACCCGACTGATTAATCCGTTGCGCCATTTTCTCCAGAATACCGTCGATAAGTCCCCGCCAGCCAGCGTGAACCGCGGCCACTTCCTTGCCATCTTTGCGGCAAAAAATCACCGGCAGGCAGTCCGCGGTAAAGACGGCCAGAAGAATACCGGGCACGGAGGTGATAAATCCGTCCGCTTCGCCACAATCTTGTCCGGGCTGGGCCACATCCACAATCCGGGTGCCATGAACCTGTTTCTTTTCCGGTCGTGTGGCTTCAAAGGCTTTCAGATGAGCAGGCAGCAAGGATTCTTTATCGCCGAAGCCATGTAAAATGCCGGGGATATGGCTGAGTAAAACTGAGCTGTCACTCATCTCGTCTCTCGGTCAGAAAAATGATATCGCTTCAGTGTAGCTGCCTTTTATGCGGATTTTCCAGCAGTTGCAACCTCAGTGCGCCTTCTTTAGACTTACCTCTATTGCGAACTTTCGCCTCCTCAGACTTTCCTTGCAGGTTTTCTCCATGACGTATCAGTGCCCGCTTTGTTTCCAGCCGCTTACGCTGACAGGTCAGCAATGGCATTGCCCGGCCAATCATCAGTTTGATCATGCCAAAGAGGGTTACGTGAATCTGATGCCCGTACAGCACAAACGCTCAAAGCAACCAGGTGACAGTCCGGAAATGATGATTTCCCGTCGTGCATTTCTTGATGCCGGTCATTATCAGCCTTTACGGGACCGTTTGTCGGATATCCTCGATGAAGTCATTCCGGAGGATGCCCAGGCATTACTGGATATCGGCTGCGGGGAAGGGTATTACACTGCAGCTATCGCAGAACGATTAATACAGCGTCGTACGCTGAAAGTCTTTGGCCTGGATGTGGCTAAAGTGGCTATCCGTTATGCCGGCAAACGCTATCACGATGTGTCTTTTTGCGTGGCGTCCAGCCACCGCTTGCCCTTTGCAGACAGCTCTCTGGATGCGGTCATTCGCATTTATGCGCCGTGTAAGGCTCAGGAGCTTTACCGGGCCATTAAACCCGGGGGTTTGGTGGTGACTGTGGCGCCTGGACCGCGTCACTTATATCAGCTGAAAGGGCTGATTTATCAGGATGTACAATTGCATGCCGATCTGGATGAACAACTGGACGGCTTTGAGCGGATCAGCACCGAGGCACTGGCGTACAACATGAGCCTTTCGGGCGCACAGGCATTTGATTTGTTGCAGATGACGCCTTTTGCATGGCGGGCAACAGAGGAAGTGATGGCTGACTTAAAAGCTCAGACGGCCTTTGAGTGTGAAACAGATTTTCTCATCAGAATACATCAGCGCGTCTTAGCTTAAATAGCCCAGATGCTCGAGCAGGATATTCAGTCCAGTTCCGATCAGCACCACGCCCCCTAAAACTTCGGCCCACTTGCCTAAAAGCGGGCCGATAAAGCGTCCGACCATAATTCCTAACGTGGACATCAGCAGGGTTGCCATACCGATAAAGAGTGCGGTCTGGATGATGTTCACTTCCAGTAACGCTAATCCTACGCCAATTGCCAGCGCATCCAGACTTGTGCCAACCGCTGTGGCTGCCAGGATCCAGAAACTATGGTGTGTTGCGGTTGTAAGAGCATCATCCGGTTTATCTTTCAGCCCTTCAACAATCATTCGTGTGCCAAGAATGGACAGCAGAATAAAGGCGAGCCAATGACTCCATTGCATGATGTATTGACTGGCAAATAAGCCCAGCCACCAGCCAATTAGCGGTGTAATTGCTTCTATTACACCGAAAATCAGGCCAGTACGGAGGGCTTCACGCAGGCAAGGGCGATGAAGGGCAGCACCTTTACCAATGGATACGGCAAAGGCGTCCATCGACATGCCAAATGCCAGAATAAGCGTTGCGGATAAGTTCACGAGTATACTCCCCAAAGAACGGCGCAACCTTATCATGATATTTTTATGCAGGACAACACCAAATAAATAAGGGTTTTTATATCCGGGAATAAATTAATGTTATTGCAGATAAAAGGGGTTTTGAATGTAGGGGTAAATAACAATCAGGTTAGTGTGGGAATATTAGCATTAAGCTTAAGCATTAAAGCCATAAATATACCTATGGCTATAAATGATAGTCTTGAGATTACTTCCAGGTTATTGATTTTCAACCATTAACTTGTATATCCTTTCCAGATCGTCAAGTTCATAAACGCGGATTAATAACTTTTTCTGTTCTAATTCAAATACCAATACACCATCTTCTGAAAGGTTCATGCTACGGATCCTGTCATAGGTAATGAAGGTATTGGCAAAATAAAAACCCTTCGGTTTGAACAGCATTTTTGGCCAGCGGATGAACGAGAGATAGAAAGCAATAAGGCCAAGACCAATTAACAGATAATTCGTTACGACAGTACCATTAGCATGGATATTGTTATAAAGCAGGATCGCCAGCAGACCGATGAAAATAATGGAATCCAGTTTATTGCGGCGTCTTAGATTCACACGCAGGCGCGTTTCACCATTTTTAGTTCCCATGATGAACTCATCGTAGATGGCGTAGGCCAGCAACAGGAGGATGAAGAGCGCGAGGACAATATCGGTAACAGACATGAAAACTCCAGCTTACGGCCACAAAAGGCAAATCAAAAACAGCAAAATCAGGTCATAAAAAAACCGGGGGAATGATCCCCCGGTTTAGCGGTTATCAGAGACCTAACAGGCCAATCCAGTAACCGAAGATACCGATGGCGAAGAAGCCAACGATGATCCACAAGGCATTAACTTTCTTACGCAGCAGCCACATACAACCGAAGGTCAGCAGTAATGGCACCAGGCCTGGCATCAGCTGATCCAGAATCGTCTGGACAGTCGTGACCGTGGTATGGCCTGTCTGGTCGGTGATTTTTGATACCACCAGCGGAATGTTAACGTGCGTCCATTTGTTAACCAGAGCCCCCATGACAAAGAGGCCGAGAATTGACGCCCCCTCGGTCAGTTTCTGCAGGAAGCCGCCGCCCATATCGTTAACGATATCGACACCTTTTTTGTAGCCATAAGACACACCGTAGTAGCGGGTCAGCAGACGTACAAGGTTAAACAGAATGAAGAACAGCAACGGCCCCAGCAGGCTACCGGTCATCGCGATACCCGCACCCAGTGCAGCAAACACCGGACGAACAGTACCCCAGAAGATCGGGTCACCCACACCGGCCAGAGGCCCCATCAGACCGACTTTCAGGCCGTTGATGGCTGCGTCGTCGATAGGTGCGCCGTTGGCACGCTGTTCTTCCATCGCCAGCGTAACACCCAGTACAGGGGCCGCAACGTAAGGATGGGTGTTAAAGAATTCCAGGTGGCGTTTGATAGCCGCTTTGCGATCGTCGTTATTTTCAGGGTAGAGACGACGGATGGCAGGCACCATACAGAAGCAGAAGCCCAGAGCCTGCATACGTTCGAAGTTCCATGACCCCTGGAAAAGGTTGGAGCGCATAAACACACCGCGAATATCGCTGGCCGTGAGTTTTTTAACTGCAGTTTGATCAACCATGTCCTTCACCCTTAATCCAATTCGTTGTCGAGATCGTTAACACCCGGTGCAGCCGCTGCCTGCGCAGACTTGTTGTATTTCGGGCTCAACTGGATGTAAAGAACAGCCATCACCACACCAATCACACCCAGTGCAACCAGGTTGAAGTTGGTGAATGCGGCAGTAACGAAACCAAGGTAGAAGAATGGCATCAGGTAGCCAGCACGCATCATGTTGATAACCATGGCGTAACCAACCACAACGATCATACCACCAGCAATGTTCAGACCATTGGTGACCACTTCAGGGATTGAAGCCAGCAGGTCATGAACAATCGCAGTACCCACAGACACAGCAACAATCACCGCAGGAATTGCGATACGCATTGCCTGCAGGATCAGCGCGGAAACGTGGATCCAGGTAATGGCGTTCAGGTTACCTTTCTCAGCCGCTTTATCCGCTGCGTGCTGGAAGGCAACAGTGATAGTACGAACGATAATGGTTAATACCTGACCGGCAGCCGCCAGCGGGATAGCCAGTGCGATACCGGCACCGACAGACTGTCCGCCTGCGATAACCAGAATGGTAGAGATGATTGAGGCGAGGGCGGCATCCGGCGCAACAGCCGCACCGATGTTCATCCAGCCAAGTGCAATCATTTCCAACGTACCGCCGATGATGATCCCGGTTTTAACATCACCAAGAACAAAACCGATCAAAGTACAGGCAACTAACGGGCGGTGAAACTGAAATTCATCCAGGATCGAACCCATCCCGGCAATACATGCAACAATAAATATCAGCACAATTTGTAGTGTGGTGATCTCCATTGCACTTCTCCTATGACCAAAGGACGCTGAGTATAAACAGGCACATCAGGCAGATAACGTTGAGTGAATCTGCACATTCGTGATGTGCTTATTAATTCATCTTATTAATGAGATCCATCATCTTGAGGCGAGAGTCAGTAGAGACTTTGCGCACTTCAAGTTCGATACCTTTTTCATTCAATTTCTTGAACGCTTCGATATCTTTTTCGTCGACAGACACTGCGTTATTCACCTGAGTTTTACCCTGGCGGAAAGCCATACCACCGATGTTTACGGTAGTGATTTTCACGCCACCCTCAACTAAACGCAGAACGTCAGTCGGGTTAGTGAATAACAACATCACGCGATCGCCAGCGTATTTTGGGTTATCCCAGACACGGATGGCTTTTGCGACGTCAACAACGTGTGCAGTAACACCAGGAGGAGCAACCTGAGTCAGCAACGTTTTACGCACGGTATCGGCAGCCACTTCGTCGCTGACAACAATAATGCGGGTCACGTTGGTTTCTTTGGTCCAGCGGGTCGCGACCTGGCCATGAATTAAACGGTCATCGATACGGGCAAGGCCGATCTTCATATGGTCGTTCGGACCGGCAGGTTTAGCCGGAGCAGCTGCTTTTGGCGCAGGGGCGGCGGCAGGGGCCTGGGCAGCAGGTTCAGGGGCTTTCAGCGCTTTCACGCCGATACGACCTGTTTCTACTGCAATGGCAACCAGTTCTGCGAAAGAAGGGTTGTCATCGCGAGCCATGAAAGTCTCTGCCAGCATTGGGATATTAACACCGGTGACAACTTCGTAATTTTCTTTATCGACAACAATACGGCTGGCGGCATTGAACGGGCTGCCCCCCCAGGTGTCGACCAGGAAAAGGACGCCGCTGCTGGTGTCTAAACCACCCAACTTTGCCGTGTACTTTTCGATCAGGGTTTCGGCGTTCTCGCCCGGAACGAAATCGATATAGGCGACATTATCTTGTTCACCTAAAATCATTTCCGCTGTTTTCAGCAACTGCTCAGCTGCTGACCCGTGCGTGCCGATGATAATAGCAATACTCACTCGCTACCTCCTCTGTTAACTCTTGAAAAGAGTTATGCACATAAGTAATGGTGCTGATGATATCCGCCCGTTTTTATTCCTGAGGCGGACAGGGCATTCCCTGCGTACTAACGTTCCTTAATTTCTGATAAGACTGCAAAACAGTAAAACTGCAGAACCTCAACAGGTTGTGCGACGTGATTTATTTTAGTGTGCGAAAAAATAATTTTTGTGACCGTTGTCCGTTATTGAACGACGTAGTGTGAATACGTTTTCACATTGCACATTAAAACAGCATAGATGTTTCAAAATGATGCGGATCGTAAAAAATCACACTTTATTCAAATAATCATTCCTGATAGAGTGATTTTCCGAATCATTGAACAGGAGTACCGGGCCTCAGCCCTCCCTATGGACTGTCACCGACGTCACTATTCTTCGCACTATCACCTCATTCTTACCGGCAAATACGCCCCACTGGGCCTGATTACTGCCGCACTGAAACCGCTTTCATCTGAGATTTTTATCGTGACCGCCTCTGGCATGTCTTCTGACCGCCGGACGTCACGCGTTTCTTTGCGTCATTTTTCTTTAACTCATTGCGGAGTCTGACATGGAATTTTTGATGGACCCTTCAATTTGGGTCGGTTTGCTGACGCTTGTTGTCCTGGAAATTGTTCTGGGTATCGACAACCTTGTTTTTATTGCCATTCTTGCAGACAAACTGCCGCCAAAGCAGCGCGATAAAGCCCGTATTATCGGCCTTTCGCTGGCGCTGATAATGCGTCTGGGCCTGCTGTCGCTGATTTCGTGGATGGTCAAACTGACCACGCCGCTGTTCAGCATTGCGCAATTCAGCTTCTCAGGGCGGGATCTGATCCTGCTGGTCGGAGGGCTGTTCCTGTTATTTAAAGCCACCACCGAGCTGCATGAGCGGCTGGAAGGGCATGACGAACAGGGAACACCGAACCGCGGCTATGCCAGTTTTTGGTCGGTTGTGGCGCAGATTGTGGTGCTCGACGCCGTCTTCTCGCTGGATGCCGTGATTACAGCAGTCGGTATGGTGAATAATCTGGCTGTGATGATGACCGCCGTGGTGATCGCCATGGGTGTGATGCTGCTGGCGTCTAAATCGCTGACGCGTTTTGTGAACAATCATCCGACGGTAGTGGTGCTGTGTCTCAGCTTCCTGCTGATGATTGGTCTGAGCCTGATAGCGGAAGGTTTTGGCTTCCATATTCCGAAGGGCTACCTGTACGCGGCGATCGGCTTCTCGATTCTGATTGAACTGTTCAACCAGATTGCACGCCGTAACTTCCTGAAAAGCCAGTCTAACCGTCCGATGCGTGAGCGTACCGCCGAGGCCATTCAGCGCCTGATGGGCGGGAAACGTCAGCATCAGAATGAAGATGAGCCAGTCGGTGATGTACTGCCTGCATCAGAAGCTTTTGCAGAAGAAGAGCGCCATATGATAACGGGCGTTCTGACGCTGGCATCGCGTACATTGCGCACTATCATGACGCCGCGCACTGAGATTTCATGGGTGGACTGCGAAAAGTCACCGGCCGAAATCCGCAGCCAGCTACTGGATACGCCGCACAGTTTGTTCCCGATCTGCCGTCATTCTCTGGATGATGTCATCGGTGTAGTACGTGCGAAAGACCTGCTGGTGGCGCTGGAGAACGGCGAAAACATCGTGGCTTTCGCGGAGAAAACGCCGCCGATTGTGGTGCCGGAAACCATGGATGTGATCAATCTGCTGGCGGTATTACGTAAAGCCAGGGGGCGTCTGGTGGTGGTAAACAATGAGTTTGGTGTGATTCAGGGGCTGGTCACGCCGCTGGACGTGCTGGAAGCCATTGCTGGTGAGTTCCCTGACGAAGATGAGATGCCGGATGTGATCGCTGACGGTGAGTCATGGATTGCGAAAGGCGGGACTGACTTGCACCTACTTCAGCAAGTTCTCGACGTGAACAATCTGGTGAATGCGGATGATGATTTTGCTTCACTTGCCGGATTGCTGCTGTCGAAATCAGGCCAGATGCCGGTTGCCGGTGAAGTGATTGAAATGGCGTCGCTGCACTTTGAGATCCTTGAGGTGACAGACTATCGCATCGAGCGTGTCCGCATCACCCGGATTAAGTCAGAAGATCAGTGGGAAGAAAGCCACTAAAGCTGGCGTGCCTGAAGGTAAAACGGCGACTCCGGTCGCCGTTTTTATGCCTGAAATAGTGCGAATACTTCGGGATCAGACGGAACCCTGAACGTCCTGAGGTTCCATATTTTGGGTCGATTTCTGATAACGCTCCAGCCAGACGGGGAAAACTTCTACCGGCATCGGGCGTGCAAAGTAGTAGCCCTGCAAAGAATCCACTCTGCGTTTACGCAGATAATCAACCTGTTCGCGGGTTTCTACCCCTTCAGCAATCAGCTTTAAATTCAGCCGCTGCGCCAGCGTAATAATGGTGTCCGTGACCGTCGCGTTGATGGCATCGGTTCCGATGGATGCTGTAAACGCCTGGTCAATCTTCAGCACATCCGGATTTAGCGTTTTGAGATAACTCAGCGAACTGTGGCCGGTACCAAAATCATCAATAGCCAGCAAAATCCCCATGTCCTTGAGCTGCGAAATTTCCGCGGCACGCAGTTCCTGAAGACGCGTGCGCTCGGTCAGTTCAAGCATCAGGGAAACAGAAGGCTGAGCCGGAAGCCAAAGCTTGCGGATATCATCCACAATTTCCATATTATTAAAATGCTGCGCTGCTACGTTAATGCTGACATAAAAGCCTGGAGTCGCCGGGAAAACCGCCAGATTATCGGCAACGGTTTTAATCAGATAGCGGGTAAGCGAGATGATTAACCCGTGCTGTTCTGCCAGCGGAATAAATACATCAGGCGACACCCATTCCTGCCTGCGGTTTTTCCAGCGCATCAGCGTTTCAACACCGATACAGCGGCCGTCATCGCTGTTAATAATCGGCTGGCAATAGACCTTAAATTCGCGGTGTGAAATGCCGTGGCTGATCGGATAGGCCAGACTGATCCGGCTGCCGGAAAGCAGATAAACCGCGGTGGCCGTCAGTAAACTGATTAACACCGAAAGCGGTAAATGTGAGGGGAGTTCATTCCAGGCCAGTTCGCTGGCTTTTTCTCCGAAGATGGAGACAGAGAAATCATATTTTTGCGATCTCTCACTCAGCAGAGGAGGGTACGGAAGATCGTCGCTGCTGATGATGTCCTTTTTGCCATACTCGAGATATTGCTTACCAACGTTCAAAACGATATGGCTGGCATAGGGCGGTTGCGGTTCGAGCAGGAAATTCGACAATATGCCAATATTATAAACAAACAGTTCGCCGTTACGGTTATCCGGTGTTGAGGGATTCCAGAGAACCAGTGTCGGGGTATCGACACGGCTCCATTTCGAAGCCCGCAGTTCAAGTTGCGTTAAGCCCTGAGAAAATGACGGCAAAATGTCGTTGAGGCTGAGATCCAGCGCACCGACCAGACTTGAACAGGTGATTTTACCGTCACTGACCAGGCTTATAGAGCGTAATGTCTGCAGCCGGGCGACTTTTTGCTGAAGTAACGATTGCAGGACGTTGCAGCCAAGCGTCTGATCCAGAGGCGCTGATTTTCCGGCAGGTGACGCCGGTTCGAGTAGTTTTTCCAGCTTCTGAACGGTGTGCAGCGCGACACGTTGTTGGTCTTCTGCAATGACCTGTGCTTGTTCGTAAATACGAATGCCAAGCGTCAGAAGCAAAGTACATATCCCCATCGCGCAGGCAAGCGCAATGCGATAGTAGCGATACTTCGCAAGTCCGGTCTGGGAGAACAGCATCGTTCTAATCCTTTTTATCCCGTGTTAATTGCAGGCTCAAATTATTTTTTTTAAAGGTTTACCGATGCGTAACAGCCAGTGTGTTTTTATTGATAGTAGCTGTAAATCGTCGGATGCTCAGCCTGAGTTGCGGAAAATACACTCAGTTTCTGAGTGAAAATTAAAGAAAGTCAGCCTAAGTGACGTTGTCACTTATATTTTCCCCGAAGAACCCGGCCTGTATTTTTCTGTATCAAGAGGCTCACCGATCGGGGAAATCAGGCGGAAAACAGCATGCCGTACCTGCAGGGTATAATGCAAGTGACACATCCATTATGTTTCGATAATACAACAGGTTGTCATTAACGAAGGTTTTATTGCTGCCAGCTATCGTGCGGATAATATTTCCTGCGGTAAACCCGCTGAAAATGCTTCAGCTGAAGAACCGCAGGAAATTATCAACGCGACAGTAAAATCAGTCGCACTGAACCTTAATCGCCAGACCACCACGCGACGTTTCACGGTATTTTGAATTCATATCTTTACCGGTTTCGTACATGGTTTCGATCACTTTATCCAGAGACACTCTTGGCTCGCTGGTGCGGCGCAGTGCCATCCGGGCAGCGTTAATCGCTTTCACCGAAGCAATGGCATTACGCTCAATGCACGGCACCTGAACCTGTCCGGCTACCGGATCACAAGTCAGACCGAGGTTGTGTTCCATACCAATTTCGGCAGCGACACACACCTGCTCAGGGCTGCCGCCCAGCAATTCCGTCAGACCTGCTGCCGCCATCGAACAGGCTACGCCCACTTCGCCCTGACAACCGACTTCTGCACCAGAAATCGACGCATTCATTTTATACAAAATGCCGATAGCGCCGGAGGTCAGGAAATAGCGCAGGTAAATGTCAGGGCTGACCGACTGAATAAACTGGTCATAATAGGCCAGTACCGCCGGCACAATGCCGCATGCACCGTTGGTTGGCGCAGTCACTACGCGTCCGCCTGCGGCATTTTCTTCGTTAACTGCCAGCGCAAACATATTCACCCAGTCGATCACGTTCATCGGGTCACTGGAAAGCTTATCGTTTGACACCAGCATCCGGCGCAGAGCAGACGCACGGCGCGGTACCCGCAGCGGCCCCGGCAACACGCCTTCAGTATTCAGACCGCGATCGATACACGCCTGCATGGTGTGCCAGATCTTCTCGAAATACTGGTCGATCTCCTGCTTACTGTGTTGCGCCAACTCGTTCTTCATCACCAGCCCGGATAATGACAGGCCGGTTTCCTTACATTTAGCCAGCATTTCACTGGCCGAATTAAAGCTGTAAGGCACGGTGACTTCGTCGAGAACCGGCTGACCGAAGTGTTCGTCATCGACAATAAAACCGCCGCCGACGGAATAATACGTTTTGCTGTAAATCATTTTATCGCCAGCAAACGCATGGATTTGCATGGCGTTCTCATGGCGTGGCAAATTCTCACCGCGGAACACCATGCCGGTATCACGCGGGAAGTCTACTTCATGCTGAGTGTTCCCCAGCGGCAGACGCTCACGTTGCTCAACGTCGCGGATAAAATGGGGAATTCCGTCAATGTCGACGGTGTCTGGCTGATTACCGGCCAGGCCTAAAATAATGGCGATATCTGTGTGGTGGCCTTTGCCTGTCAGAGACAAAGAACCAAAAACGTCCACGGCGACACGCGTAACGGCAGGCATCATGCCCTTTTCCAGCAGGTCATCAGCGAACTGTTTACCGGCTTTCATCGGGCCCAAAGTATGGGAACTGGAAGGGCCAATCCCGACCTTGAACATGTCGAAAACGCTAATCACGTCGAATACTCCTGTAATAGATTGCGGCAGGGAACGGGATCCCTGGCTTCCATAAATGAACGACAGCGAGATTTCGTCTTTATGGACGGCTCTCTTGTTCTTATGGATAGACTTATAGTTTAAAAGGGCTGAGAGGCAAAAGTTTCATTTTTCGCATGAAATAAACTTATTTGATGCAAAAGTGTGATCGCTATGTAATCAGAGCGCTCAGACTTCGACCTGTCCGGCGAGCTGGCGGATGATAGCGGCGGTGAGACCCCAGACAAATTGCTGCTGATACCAGGACAAATAAACGCGGTGATGAATGCCCCGGCGATGAATATCAAGCGGGTGATAACGGGCCAGATCAAAAGCTTCACTCAGCGGCATTTCAAATAACTCGGCGACTTCGTCTTCAGCCGGATGCAGCGGCACATCGACGGGTAACAGCCCCACTACCGGAGTGACCCGAAAACCGCTGCTGCTATCCTGCGGCGAAAGTGTGCCTAATACATAAACCTCTTCAGGCGGAATGGCGACTTCTTCCTGCGCTTCACGCAAGGCCGTGGCGATAATCGACGCATCAGAAGCATCCGCCGCGCCGCCGGGAAAGGCGACTTGTCCCGCGTGTTTGCGCAGCTGATCTGATCGGCGTGTCAGTAACAGCGTAGGTTCGGGGCGGCAAATGATCGGGATCAGCACCGCAGCGTGACGGGTTCCACGCAGCGCCGGTGCGGGCTGGCGAGGTTGCTGCAACTGAAAGCGCAATATGAAATCTTCAACAGCGGGGGAAAGTGTCTGAATTGGCGCATGTTGTTCCAGCAAAGTCACGATGATGTTTCTCCTAACTGAGGCAGAATTCGGGCAATCTTATCAAAAGTTTCCTGATATTCTGCCTGTTCCTGACTGTCCGCCACAATCCCGCCGCCTGCCCAGCAATGAATTTTTCCCTGCGACGTGAGTAACGTGCGGATGGTGATGTTGCTGTCCATGGTGCCGCAAAAGCTGATATACGCGATGCTGCCGCAATAGCCGTTGCGGCGATGTGGCTCGAGTTCTTCGATGATTTCCATTGCACGCACTTTCGGTGCGCCGGTAATGGAACCGCCCGGGAAACAGGCGCGTAACAAGGCCGCAGGATGGCACTCTTGCGGTAACTGCGCAGTGATGGTGCTGACCAGATGATGCACCGCCGGAAACGGCTCAACCACAAACAGTTCCGGCACGCGCACGCTGCCGGGCACGGCGACGCGCCCGATATCATTACGCAGCAAATCGACAATCATCAGGTTCTCGGCACGATCTTTCTCCGATCCTGCCAGCCTTTCTGCCTGTCGCGCATCTTCTGTCGGATCTTCACAGCGTGGGAGGGTGCCTTTAATCGGTCGTGTCTGAATCTGGTTTTCTTTAAGCCAGATAAAACGTTCCGGCGACAGACTGAGAACGGTGTTTTGCGGCAGACGCAGAAATGCTGAGAAGGGCGCACGGTTGGCCTGATTCAGACGCAGAAAAGCCTGCCATTCATCGCCGCCGTACTGCGTGGAAAAACGTTGCGCCAGATTGATCTGATAACAATCGCCGTCGCGGATATATTCCTGAATCTGCCTGAACTTTTGACCGTATTCTTCGCGGCTCATATTCGCCTGCCACGGCGCATTCAGCCGGAAAGGCGCTGACGCAGAGCGGATTTTCCGATGCTCATCAAGCCAGCGCAAACGTGCAGAAATATCGCCATGACAAATCAATGTCAAACGCTGCAAATGATGATCGGCGATCAGCGCCCAGTCATAAATCCCGACAGCCATATCGGGCAACTCAATATCGCGTATCGCGATTTGTGGCAGATCCTCAACGCGACGGCCTAAATCATAGCCGAACAACCCGAGAGCGCCGCCGAGAAACGGAAATTCAGGCAAGCTTTCTGCGTGTAATCCGCAAGCAGTCAGTTGCTCTTCAAGCAAGGCGAAGGGATCGTCCTGCCGGCATTGTTCCACGCCATTTTTTTCAATCTGCGTTAGCCCGCCACGGGTGGTCAATGTTATCAGCGGATCCGCCACCAGAATATCGAAACGGTTATGCTGATGCTGTGCTGCACCTGAGTGTAAAAGCATCGCCCAGGGCAGGGCGGAAAGCGGTGTGAAGCGCTCTGTCAGTGCATCTGGCTGATAAGGTAAGGAGTGAAAAACAACGGACTGGGTGGCTTGCATGGCAGGTATAAGCTTCTCTGGCGCGATGACGTATTTTAGGCCGATCCTAACACAGAACTGAGGGGCTGAAAGCAGCGCAGGCGATTTGCCTTATTTAGGCGTATACTGTGCAACCCCGCCTTGCGCGGGCTTTATTTATCACCAGTACAACAGGACACTCCCATGCTGACAGGTATGCCTTCATTATCACATCATGAACAAGAACAGGCCGCCGATCGTATCCGCCAGTTAATGGAAAACGGCATGAGCAGCGGCGAAGCCATTGCGACCGTTGCAGAAGAAATTCGCGAAACGCATAAAGGCGACCGCGTCACCGTCATTTTTGATGACGAAGACGAATAAAACTGACTGACGGTTTGCGTCACTGCTTGCGTCATGACAAAGAAAAACCGGACCCTTTTCAGGCGTCCGGTTTTTTTTCGTCTCAGCATTCTGAATCGTCTAGCCTTTAACAACCACAGCAGCGGCCGCTTTTTTCGCCTGTTCCACGGCGTCTTCAACATTGTCTGCAATCGCCATCGCCACACCCAGACGACGTTTGCCACTGATTTCCGGCTTGCCGAACAGACGAACCTGATTGTAGCCCGTCAGCGCATTTTCCAGACCGCTGAACGTGACGTTATTGCTGGTCAGTTCCGGCAGAATCACGGCAGATGCAGAAGGGCCGAACTGGCGGATTTTACCTACAGGAAGGCCGAGGAACGCGCGCACATGCAGCGCAAACTCGGACAGATCCTGAGAAATCAGCGTCACCATACCGGTGTCGTGCGGGCGAGGGGAGACTTCGCTAAAAATCACTTCGTCGCCGCACACGAACAGCTCAACGCCGAACAGGCCTTTGCCGCCCAGCGCTTTCACCACTTTCTCCGCGATGTCTTTTGCACGCTGCAATGCCAGCTCAGTCATCTGCTGTGGCTGCCAGGATTCGCGGTAATCGCCGTCTTCCTGACGGTGTCCGATTGGCGCGCAGAAATGAATGCCGTCAACGGCGCTGATGGTCAGCAAGGTGATTTCAAAATCAAACTTCACCAGTCCTTCAACAATCACGCGTCCGCCGCCTGCACGGCCGCCTTGCTGCGCGTAATCCCATGCGGTCTGTAACTGATCGGCGCTGCGGATCAGGCTCTGGCCTTTACCGGATGAGCTCATGACCGGCTTGATAATGCATGGATAACCGATGGCGTCGACGGCCTGACGGAAAGTCGCTTCATCATCAGCGAACTGATACGTCGATGTCGGTAATTTCAGGATTTCAGCGGCCAGACGGCGAATGCCTTCGCGGTTCATGGTCAGGCGGGTCGCTTCGGCGCAAGGCACCACGTTGTGGCCCTGTTTTTCCAGCTCAACCAGCATGCTGGTTGCGATGGCTTCGATTTCAGGCACGATAAAATCAGGGCGTTCACTTTCGATAACTGCTTTCAACGCGTCGCCGTCAAGCATATTAATCACATGACTGCGATGAGCGACCTGCATCGCCGGTGCATCGGCGTAGCGGTCAACGGCGATCACTTCCAGGCCAAGACGCTGACATTCGATGGCCACTTCTTTACCCAGCTCGCCAGAGCCTAATAACATGACGCGGGTGGCGCCGGTGCGCAGTGCAGTACCAATGGTTAACATAGCTTCGTACCCAGATCTGTGGTGAGTGAAAACAGGAATTTCGGCGCGCAGTATATCTGAAATAAATGGCGACGAAAACGATTGCGCGGCACGCCAGGTAAAATTCTCTGTGCAAAAAAAACGTGTTTTACAGGTTTTTTTAGCCTGTTTTCTGCTGTTTAAGGCAGCCGGTGAGCGTCTCTGTTATTATTTAGCCAAACCATGGCGTCAGGCTTCCTGCCGCTGCCCCGATTTTTGCCTCACATAAAGAGTTATCGCCTTGAGCACGCATTCCTTTTCTGCCCTGACATTGCCCGCTGAGCAACTTTCCAACCTGAATGAACTGGGTTACACCGATATGACCCCGATTCAGGAAGCCTCTTTGCCTGCCATTCTGCAAGGTCAGGACGTTCGCGCTAAAGCCAAAACCGGCAGCGGTAAAACGGCCGCCTTTGGTATTGGTTTGCTGAACAGCATTACCGTTTCACAGTTTGTTGCTCAGGCGCTGGTGCTGTGTCCGACTCGCGAACTGGCCGATCAGGTCAGTAAAGAGTTACGCCGTCTGGCGCGATTTACCCAGAACATCAAAATTCTGACCCTGTGTGGCGGCCAGGCGATCGGGCCACAGCTCGAATCCCTGGTCCATCCGCCGCACATTGTGGTCGGCACGCCGGGCCGTATTCAGGAACATCTGCGTAAAGGCACGCTCAAGCTCGACGAGCTGAAAGTGCTGGTGCTGGATGAAGCTGACCGCATGCTGGACATGGGCTTTAGTGAAGATATCGAAGATGTCGTCAGCTATACGCCGCAGGACCGCCAGACGTTGCTGTTCTCCGCGACCTATCCGGACGGCATTGAGCGCATCAGTTCCAAATTCCAGCGTCAGCCGCTGAAAGTAGAAATCGAAGGTGAAGATGACATTGCCGATATTCAGCAAATCTTCATTGAAGCCGGTAAGCAACAGCGTTTATCCCTGCTGGCTGCGGTGCTGTATCAGTATCAGCCAACGTCCTGCGTGGTGTTCTGTAATACCAAGCGTGACTGTCAGGATGTTTGTGATGACCTGAAAGCGAAAGGCATCAGCGCGCTGGCGCTGAATGGCGATCTCGAACAGCGTGATCGCGATCGCGTGCTGGTGCGTTTCTCCAACGGCAGTTGCCGTGTGCTGGTAGCGACAGACGTGGCCGCGCGCGGGCTGGACATTAAACAGCTGGGACTGGTGATCAACTATGAGCTGTCTTTCGATCCGGAAGTTCACGTTCACCGCGTGGGTCGTACCGGCCGTGCAGGAACGAGCGGTCTGGCCGTCAGCCTGGTGACGCCGCAGGAAATGCCGCGTGTGACCGCGCTGGAAGATTATACCCGTCAGCGTTTCACCTGGCAGCCTGCTGCTCAGGCGCTGGCCGCAACGCCGGTGGCGTTGGATCCTGAAATGGCGACATTGTGTATTGATGGCGGCCGCAAAGCCAAAATCCGTCCCGGTGATATTCTCGGTGCGCTGACCGGCGATGCTGGGCTGACCGCTGCTGAAGTTGGTAAAATCGATATGTTCCCGGTTCACGCTTATGTGGCGATCCGCCAGAAAAGCGCGAAGAAAGCATTGCAGCGTTTGCAGGAAGGGAAAATCAAAGGCAAAAACTGTAAGGCCATCATTTTACGATAAAGGCTTTGCGCTGATAATTTTACGTTAACGGCTTATCTTTGAATTGAACGTCATATTGTTAATGTTGTGTTATTGCCTTGTTGGGGATTATATTATCTAACGCAAGCGATGACCTTGTAATTGGTAGGGCTATTGTTTTTAAGGTCCACGGCTCCGGCAAGGTCAACTGGATGAACGACAAAGACTGGGAAGACGAACGATGAAAAAGGTAATCTTGGGCGCTGTGATGGCCGTTGCAGGAATGAGCAGCCTGAGCCAGGTCGCACAGGCTGATGAACCTGAAGTGAGAACGGCAACGGTGACACCGTGCGCCACGGCCACCAAAGATGATGTTGCCGCGCTGGTAAAACGTGATTTCCTGCAAAATCGTATTCCGCGCTGGGATGCGGATAAAAAAGTGCTCGGCACTTCCACGCCGGTCGCGTGGGTGGTGACCGATAGCATCAGCGGCAGTAATGCGAAATGGGATATCCCGCTGAAAGTGCGTGGTGATCACACCGATAAAACTTATCAGGTGACCCTTAACTGTCAGATTGGCGAAATCAGCTACAGCGCGCCGTTATAGGCACCGACTGCGTCCGTTAATTCCTTAGCGGACGCATTATTTCCTCGCATTGACGTCTCTTGGTTTCCCTGTCTAAACCTGTCACTCTTGTCACACCGCAAAGAGGACAAAGAGATCCCGAGATGATGACACCTCCAAAGGCTGAAAAACGCCCGCAAACCCTGAGTATTCACGGTGATGACCGTGTCGATAATTATTACTGGCTGCGTGACGATGACCGCGCCGATCCTCAGGTTCTGGCCTATCTCACGGCTGAAAATGAATTTACAGAACAGGCCATGCAGCCACAGCAGGCATTGCGTGAAACGCTGTACGGCGAAATGGTGGCGCGCATTGCGCAGCAGGATCATTCCGTTCCTTACGTGAAACACGGTTATCGTTATCAGACCCGTTATGAGCCGGGCAACGAATACGCCATCTATCTGCGCCAGCCTGCCGCCGGACATGAAAACTGGAGCACGCTGATTGACGGCAATGAGCGCGCCAAAGACAGTGAGTTTTACACGCTGGGCGGTCTGGATATCAGCCCGGATAACAAACTGATGGCCGTGGCGGAAGACTTTCTTTCCCGCCGTCAGTACGATATCCGCATCAAAAAACTCGATGACGAAACCTGGACGGATGATCTGTTAAAAAACACCTCCGGCAGCAGCGAATGGGCTAACGATTCTCAGACGTTGTATTACGTGCGCAAACACAAGAAAACGTTGCTGCCGTATCAGGTTTATCGCCACGTGGTCGGCACGGATCCGAAAACCGACAAGCTGGTGTACGAAGAAAAAGACGACACGTTTTACGTCGGACTGGATAAAACCACGTCTGAAAAATACATTCTGATCCACCTCGACAGCACCACGACTTCCGAGATCCTGCTGCTGGATGCCGATGATCCGCAGGCCAAACCGCAGGTATTTCTTTCACGTCGTAAAGATCATGAATACGCTCTCGATCATTATCTTGGGCATTTCTACATCCGTTCCAATAAAGACGGCAAAAACTTCGGACTTTATAAGAGTGAAGATGGTGTGGAAGCCAACTGGCAGACGCTTATTGCACCGCGCATCGAAGTGATGCTGGAAGGCTTCAGTCTGTTCCGTGACTGGCTGGTGGTGGACGAACGTCATCAGGGTCTCACGCAGTTGCGTCAGATCCACTGGAAATCCGGTGAGGAAAAATCACTGGCGTTCGACGATCCGACATATACCACCTGGCTGGCATACAATCCGGAACCGGATACGTCCTTGCTTCGTTATGGCTATTCCTCGATGACCATGCCGAGCTCGTTGTTTGAACTGGATCTCGATACGCATGAACGTACCTTGCTTAAACAGCAGGAAGTAAAAGATTTCGATGCAGACAATTATCGCAGCGAACGTGTCTGGGTTACGGCGCGCGATGGTGTGAAAGTGCCGGTGTCGCTGGTTTATCGTCGTGAGTTGTTCAAGCCGAATGAAAATCCGCTGCTGGTGTACGGCTACGGTTCTTATGGCAGCAGCATGGATCCGGCGTTCAGCGGCAGTCGTCTGAGCTTGCTGGATCGCGGTTTTGTTTTTGCACTGGCGCATATTCGCGGCGGGGCAGAGCTGGGGCAGCAATGGTACGACGACGGTAAGCTGTTCAATAAACTCAACACTTTCCATGATTTCATCGATGTGACCAAAGAGCTGGTGGCTGAAGGCTACGGCGATGCCGGACAGGTGTATGCTATGGGGGGGAGTGCGGGCGGCTTACTGATGGGCGCAATCATTAATCAGGCGCCGGAGTTGTATCACGGCATCGTGGCGCAAGTTCCGTTCGTTGATGTCGTGACAACTATGCTCGATGAGTCGATTCCGCTGACAACCGGTGAATACGACGAGTGGGGCAATCCGAACGACAAAGCCAGTTATGACTATATGCTGCAATACAGCCCGTACGATCAGGTTCGCGCACAGGCCTATCCGCATATGCTGGTCACCACCGGTTTACATGATTCGCAGGTGCAATACTGGGAGCCGGCAAAATGGGTCGCGAAATTACGCGAGCTTAAAACCGATGATAACCAGTTGCTGATGCACACCGATATGGATTCCGGGCATGGTGGTAAATCCGGCCGCTTTAAAGCCTATGAAGATATCGCGCTGGAATACGCTTTTGTACTGGCGCTGGCGACGAAAAACTGAGTATCAGGCTTTTCCCCTAAATAATTCGAATGGCAGGCAGGCGACAACTGAGCCAATCCCGATGAGCTGACATGGGTCAGCGATTCGGGTGAGTAAACGCAGCCAACGCACCTGCAATTTGAAGTATGACAGGGACATAAAAAAACCCGCTCTCGGCGGGTTTGATCTACGAAGTACATTGTTAAGCAGAAGCTTTCTTGGCTTTTTTATCAGCCTTTTTTTCGGCCGGTGTTTTCAATGGCTTTTTCTTCGCATTCTTTTTGCTATCCATTCCTTTACTCATAATTGCCTCTCTTAAAGCGGGTGGATTGGGTTGCTCACCTATTTACTGCTTAATTCAGGTCAGTTGCAAGCACCTTCGCGTTTCCCACAATACTTTACAGAGGAGTGATATTTCATCAGCTGGCATGTGATGCAATCAAATTGCGCGATAAGTATGCGAACGGCATACAAAACAACGGTTTTTGGAGATAACCACTTGTTGTAAGTGGGCCAATGCGCTGTTATTAAGATGTAAGCACATTTATCAATACACTGGCCGAATAGAACAGGAAATGTCATGCCAAAATTAAAAGGGTTGTATCCACCGCTGGAAGCCTATGCCAGTGGCATGCTTGATACGGGCGATGGTCACCAGATTTACTGGGAGCGCAGCGGAAACCCGGCGGGCAAACCGGCAGTATTTCTTCATGGCGGGCCTGGCGGCGGCTGTTCATCGGTTCACCGTCAGTTGTTCGATCCTAAAGATTATGACGTCATGCTGTTTGACCAGCGTGGCTGCGGACGCTCTAAACCTCATGCCAGTCTCGACAATAATACAACCTGGCATCTGGTCGATGATATTGAACGTTTGCGCAAAATGGCCGGTGTCGATAAATGGCTGGTATTTGGTGGTTCGTGGGGCTCGACGCTGGCGCTGGCATACGCCCAGACTCACCCTGAGCACGTCAGCGAGATGGTACTGCGGGGTATTTTCACTCTGCGCAAACAGGAACTGACCTGGTATTACCAGGACGGCGCCTCCCGTTTCTTCCCTGAGAAATGGCAGCGTATTTTGTCGATCCTGTCTGAGGAAGAACGCAAAGACGTAATTGCTTCCTATCGCGCCCGTCTGACCTCCGATGACCGCGCTGTTCAGCTTGAAGCGGCTAAGATCTGGAGTTTGTGGGAAGGGGAGACCGTGACGTTGATGCCTGCGGAAGGAGCGGCATCATTTGGCGAAGATAATTTCGCGCTGGCTTTTGCCCGCATTGAGAATCACTACTTCACGTATATGGGCTTTTTAGAAACTGATGACCAGTTGCTGAAAAATGTGGAACGCATCCGCCATATTCCGGCAGTCATTGTTCACGGCCGCTACGATATGGCCTGTCAGGTGCAAAACGCCTGGGATCTGGCGCAGGCCTGGCCGGAAGCAGAATTGCACATTATCGAAGGTGCAGGGCATTCTTTTGATGAGCCGGGCATTCTCGATCAGTTAATCCGCACCAACCAGCGTTTCGCCGCCCGGCGCTAACGTTTCCAGCTTTCCCGCTTACTTTTGCTTAGGCTCGTAAGGTAAGCGGGAGAACTTATGTGATTCCCCGCGATAAAACATCACCCGTTCACGAAAATAAGTGCGCAAATGCGCAGGCTGCTCGCGTTCTGCTATCTCCGCGACAACCGGCATGTTGTAGCGTTCTTTGAAAGCCACCGCTGAGGCGGCAAGATCGACGTTGATGCGATCCATTTCGTCTTTGCTGATTTCAGCCAGATTGATACTCATTGCTGCTTCCTGGTGATCCGTTTTGCCTCATTGTACCCGAGGCAGACGCCATCGTGAATGTTGTGATTTTACTTTTACACTATCCCTAAGAAGAGAATTGGCAGGTTAATATTAATAGTAAATAAGAACCATTCACAAATCTGAAGTGATAATTAACTTCAATAAGAATCCGCTAATTAATATCCTGAATAAGAATGATTCTTTTTAATATCCATCTATATGTTAATGATTATCATTGTTGTATATTTATGGAGATAAAATACCTTTATAAATCATTGCCTTAAATATATTTGTTATTTCGGTGAATATTAATGTGAATCGGGTGTTTTTATTTTGTGTTGATGCGGGCATAATGCGGGTAAATAATTCAGCCCACCTGCCGTAATTTAAATCCGGAGCCGTACCATGCTTAAAAAAGAAATGATTGATCAGCTTAATGAACAGCTGAACCTCGAGTTTTATTCTGCCAATTTATATTTGCAGATGAGTGCATGGTGCAGCGATAAAGGCTACGAAGGTGCTGCCGCATTCCTGAAACAGCATTCAATGGAAGAAATGGATCACATGCATCGTCTGTTCAAATACGTCAGCGATACAGGTGCTCTGCCACTGCTGGGCGCCATTGCTGCTCCGCCGGTGTCTTTCGAATCGCTGACCGATTTGTTCAAGCAGACTTACGAACACGAACAACTGATCACTCAGAAAATCAATGAACTGGCAGATTTGTCCATGACGCTGAAAGATTATTCTTCCTTCAACTTCCTGCAATGGTACGTTGCAGAGCAGCATGAAGAAGAAACGTTGTTCAAATCTGTTCTGGATAAACTGGCGCTGGTAAGCAATACCGGCAACGGTTTGTTCTTTGTGGATAAAGATCTCAAAAATATGGTGGCACAAGCTCCGGCTGGTTAATTTTCAGTTGTGTGAGCTTGCAAACAACGCAGAGTGCTTCGGCCTCTGCGTTTTTTATGTTTTTATGACAAACGTTTTAAGCGCGTTTGCGCTAAAGTGTCGGCGTTATAAATTCATCATCAAGCAAGCCAAGGAAATTATCGTGTTCAATAAAACCACTTCTCTTTGCCTGCCCTGGCAGATCATCGACCTGCC